>CAMXWI010000099.1 GCA_947252915.1 uncultured Lactobacillus sp. | reverse complement strand
CTACTATAAAGCTTGAACAAGTCAGCGTCAATAGCCTAGCTAAATCTTTCTCATCATTTTCACATTTTTCAGCAAGTGTCTAAATTGTTGTTTCTTTGTTTAGTTTGCAAGGTTCGTGATTAATGGTAAAATCCTAGATAATAAACTTTTGATTAAAGAAGGTAGCAATCAATGAAAGTTGTAAAGTTTGGTGGCAGCTCACTGGCTAACGGCGATGCTTTTGAACAGGCCATCGCGATTATAAAAGATGATTCCACGCGGCAAATTGTCGTAACTTCAGCTCCGGGTAAACGATTCAAGAACGATATTAAGGTCACCGACCTGCTCATTAATTATGCCAATGCCGTTATTAATCATGCAGATTATAGTACCATTCAAAATGAAATTTTTTCTCGCTATGAAGAAATCGGTGCTCACTTTGGTGTCCAACGCGATCAGCTTTCCGTAATTCACCAAATCATCGTTGAATTACCAAATGGTGATTATCCAGATGATGATTTTTTGATGGCCGCTTTTAAAGCCCACGGTGAGCGATTAAATGCTCGCCTAATGGCATTGGTCTTGCAGAAACTAGGGATTAATGCCCGCTTTGTCGACCCTAAGGAAGCTGGTTTAATTGTGGATGGTGAACCAAATAACGCTATTGTTGACCCACAAACGTACAATAACCTGGCAGCATTCAATTACTCAGCTGATGAAAGGCTGATCTTCCCAGGCTTCTTTGGCTTTACCATTGATGGAAATATTGCGACGTTCTCTAGAGGAGGCTCAGACATTACTGGTGCAATCTTAGCACGTGGTTTTCATGCTGATCTCTATGAAAACTTCACAGACGTTGACGCCATTTTCTCTGCCAACCCTTCAATCGTTAATGATCCCCAACCAATCAAGCGAATGACCTACCGCGAAATGCGGGAATTGTCATACGCTGGATTTTCTGTATTCCATGATGAAGCCTTAATTCCAGCGATTGAAGGTAATATCATTGTCAACGTTAAAAATACCCACGCACCAGAAAAGCCGGGAACGTTGATTGTGCCTGATCAGGGCTTTCATCCTGAACAAATCGTTACCGGAATTGCTGGTGGTAAACATTACGCAGCCCTTTATCTGCACAAATACTTGCTAAATCGTGAAGCCGGGTTTACACTAAAGATTCTCGAAATTCTGAATAAGTATGGGCTGCCATACGAACACATGCCATCTGGGATTGATGATATTACCATTATTTTCGACCGCAAGCTCATTTCTGATGATTTAGTGCAGAAATTATGCGATGAAGTTCGGGCAACCGTTAATCCAGACAGTCTGGAATGGATTGATGATTATGCGGTAATCATGGTGGTTGGTGAAGGAATGTTTAACCGCGTTGGTGTAGCTGCTGGAATTTTCACTGAACTAGCCGAACATAACATTCGGATCTCCATGATCAATCAAGGGGCATCCAGAATTTCCATCATGATCGGAACTTATAAAAAAGACGCTGATAATGCCATTCGGGCAATTTACCAACACTTCTTTCCAGAAAAATAATTAGGAGGTAGCGATCCATGGTCCAATTATTAAAAGTTCATGGTTCCCAAAATAAGTTTTTTATTTTAGATCAAACCACATTGCAGCAACAACTTACCGATTCTGAGTTAGTTGCTTTAACCAAGCAAATTACTAATCCGCAAACCGGGATTTTGCATGGAGCTGATGGGCTCCTGGTGGTTAACAATTCAAACCATCCAGGTGTTACTGCCCAAATGCGCGTGATCAATGCCGACGGGAGCGAAGCCTCCATGTGTGGTAACGGAATTCGAACGGTTGCTCGTTACGTTTCCGAAAAAACTGGGCAAGACTCCTTTGAAATTGAAACCACGAAGGCAGATTTAAAGGTTGCAAAACATGACGAATTTGCTGACGGCGTGCCAGCTTATGCAGCTGAAATTTCACCAGTACTTTTTGATAAACATGACCTTCCTTTCGACAATTTAGGTCATGAGCGGATTATTGATGATTATGTTCCTGAACTCGCACCCAAGTTAAAGTTCACTTCGTTAGCTGTACCTAACCCGCATTTAATTGCATTCATGGATGAAAAGACCATCACTGGTCCCCTGCTCGGGAAATTAGGCCGCCGTTTAAACGGTCAAAACCCTTATTACTCAGATGGGGTTAACGTTAACTTTGCCAAGATTATCGACCATAATCAACTTTTTGTGCGGACTTTTGAACGAGGAGTCGGATTTACTAATGCTTGTGGTACTGGAATGTCTGCAACGACATTAGCCTTTGCTTTGACTCATCCTGACATGGCTGATTTTGATCAACCAATTACGGTTTATAATCCAGGTGGCATGGTAAAAACAATCGTCCACAATGATGATGACCAATACTGGATTGAGTTGATTGGCAACGCCACGGTTACGGAGGAAATTGACGTTTCAGAGCAAGCCCTCCACGAAGCCAACGTGACAGATTCTAACGTTTCTGTCCACCATACTAATGAACAGGCCGCTTATGATAAGTTTGTTAATAATTTACCAAAGCCTGTTCAAATTGACGTTTTACAATAGCTATCACTAATTGTTAGAGATAGTGAAAAGGCGTAGGATACTGGATTAAACCGTATCCTACGCCTTTTCTGTTTCGTCGATCTATACTTACTCTAAGAAATCTTTTAGTTGTTTTGAACGTGATGGATGACGCAGCTTGCGTAACGCTTTAGCTTCGATCTGTCGAATCCGTTCACGAGTGACGCCAAAGACCTTACCGACTTCTTCCAAAGTCCGGGTCCGACCATCATCTAAACCAAACCGTAATCGAAGGACATTCTCTTCACGATCGGTTAATGTATCTAAAACATTTTCCAATTGCTTCTTCATCATCTCGTATGCCGCGTGATCTGCAGGGCTCGTGGCATCATGATCTTCGATGAAGTCCCCTAAGTGTGAATCATCTTCTTCACCAATTGGGGTTTCCAAGGAAACTGGTTCTTGAGCGATCTTCAGAATATCCCGCACCTTTTTAGTTGGCATATCCATTTCCGCACCAATTTCTTCAGGAAGCGGTTCCCGACCAAGATCTTGGAGTAATTGGCGTTGAATTCGAATCAACTTATTGATGGTTTCAACCATGTGCACCGGAATCCGAATCGTCCGTGCTTGGTCAGCAATTGCCCGCGTAATTGCTTGCCGAATCCACCACGTCGCATAAGTTGAAAACTTGAATCCCTTCCGGTAATCAAATTTTTCAACAGCTTTCATTAGCCCCATGTTTCCTTCTTGAATGAGATCCAAAAATTGCATGCCCCGACCAACGTAACGCTTAGCAATTGAAACCACCAACCGCAAGTTAGCTTCTGCTAACTCTTGCTTGGCCGTTTCATCGCCCTTTTCAATCCGCAAGGCTAATTCAACTTCTTGGTCCGCCGTCAGCAAGTTAACCCGACCAATTTCCTTTAAGTACATCCGTACTGGGTCATTAATTTTAACCCCAGTTGGTGCAGAGGTATCCCGATCATTAACCGCTTTTTGTGACAATTTTTCGGTAGCTTTCAATGCACGTGGATCTGGGTCACCATTTTCATCAACCACACTGATCCCGGCATCTTCAATATTTTGCATTAAGTTATCTAAACCATCAGCATTTAAATCAAACGGAGCAGCTAGTTGTTTACTTAATTCATCGTATTGGATTGTCTTAGCTTTTTTGTACTGACGAATGAGTTTACCAACAGCTTGATCATATTTCTTTTGGTCAAAATTTTCATCATTTGAAATTACAAGTTGCTTTTTTGCTTTTGCCATATTAGTTAATTTCCTCCGTTTTCATTTGTTGTTGTTGCTGGTAGAGGGTTACCAATTCCGTTGCTAACTTAGTGGTTAGTTCTTGATCATTCATCATTGCCGCCTCATTAAGGGCTGCCCGCTTCGCAGCTATCTGCTGATCCAACGGCGCCTCATTAATGATAACACGAATACAATCATTTACCGCATCATCACTAATATTTTCATCAATCGATAATTCCGCCATTTGGGTTAAGATTTGCTGCTGTTCTGGATTATCAATTCGATCCAACATGGCGGCAGTAGAAAACTCTGTATGATCAACAAAGTACTCAGTAATCTTTTGGTACAGCTGCTGATACGCAACATCAGCAAAGGCAAAGACCTCCTGACTATGTAACCTTTTTCTCACGCCTTCATCTAAAACATAGTATTTTAAGAGGCGTTGCTCAGCACTCTGAAGTTTTGATAATAACGGCTGCGTTGCCATTTGCACTGGTGGTTGAGAACGGCTCACTTCATTTTGTCCTGGCCGTGATTGTCTACTTGATAATTGATGGGATCGAACTGGTCGAGCAGGTGGTTGAATTTTGGACAGCTGATTCACTAGGCTCGTCTTATCTACCTCAAAT
>CAMXWI010000098.1 GCA_947252915.1 uncultured Lactobacillus sp. | reverse complement strand
ATTTTGTTATTTTGTTAGCACTCTTAAGTATCAACATTACTCGTAATACGAGTTCAAATCTGCTATTAAATAACTTCATCGTAATCTACCTTCACCCACGATTTTATTTTCCCATCATTAACTAAAACATGGCATAATCCCTTCTTAGTGTCGTTTCCAAGGATATTGTCAATATTTTTCAAATTTGATCTGTCCAGCTGCAGAATAACCACTTGCTGATGAACCTTTTTTAACCTCTTGATACCATCAGTGCCGAAGTCTTCATCATGATAAACGGGCTCAATACCTTCATAGACATCCTGTTTCAATAAATCATATTGATCATCAAAATCAACCACCGTATCTCTCAAAGATCGTTCATACCAAGCAGCTTCGTTAAAACACCTTTTTTGTCTCTCAAAATGGTTCTTATAATCACTATTTTCTATGTTTTCAGCAGTAATATTTTGTTTTCCTTTTTCCGAATACGCTTCAAAAAGGGCATAACAATACGGTAGAGTACGCGTTACTTCTAATTCGTTGCTCATTAAGTGTTTAGACACTTTAAAAGAAACTCCGTCAACATCGATTTCTTCTTTATCACGCACATACCTTATATATTGATGAACTCCACTACGAACATCGATTTTTTCCTCCTCACTTTTTTTGAGTGGGGATTTTTTATTTTTATTATTTTTTAGATGGCTGCCTTCTTTCAGAGAATCAACCAATAAGTTATAGCATACCCTCCCAACTGTACCTCTATCCATAGGCACTCCAGTAAGTTTTTTAAGGTCTTTAGCAAGGTTACTTCTACCATTTTCAGAGATATTTTCTTCTATATAATCCGCAAATATACTTACTCCGGCTAAATTGTTAAGTATTTTTGCAGTCACTCTTTTTGATGGACCAGTTGCAAAAATAGTTTTGTAAGTTGTATCGGATTTAAACTCATGCAATTTCTCAGTAGTTATAAGGCTGATGACTTTTCTAGCTACATCATATCCCGCTGTACCATCTTTATCCGTCCAGTACTTCTTTAAGATCCCGAGTATTTGATTAAAACTCACATCCATAAACGTCACTCCACCCAATTTGACCTTTTTTGTCTAAATCTGACTTTTTCTGGCTGAGGCATTTTCCTTACATTGTTATTATCAAACCATCAGCTAGAGATTAGTGCTCGGCACCAATACCCCTACACACATTAAATTATAAATGCGTCGGAGTGGATGCTCAACATTAAATTTATGCGTTCGCATATTTTTTTAGCTGTTCAGCATGAGGTATAAGGCCAATATCTGTTACTAGCATGCTACCGAATTAAATATCATTCTGTAACAAAGCCACTAGTAAGGCGCTGTTGCAGTACCCAAGCGATTTAGTCGTTTAGGTCTGTTTAACGCGCTTTTCTAGTGGCTTTTTGCGTCCTTTCAATTTCTTCGCTTGGGAGATCCAAGAGGAGGAATTTTTATGTTGTTTTTCAAGAAAACGGATTATGAAGTAGTTACTAAGCAAGACAGTGGATTTATCGTTCGAATCAAAGGAATGTCTGGTCAAACTGTCACCGTTGATGAAGCGGTTGGTGAAGTCATTCTTGACATTAATAATGACCAGTACAATTCTGACCATCGTTTTTATCGATATCAAGACTCGTTCTTCCAATCATCAGCTAATGAAGAAGAAGTCGAAAATGATTCATTCAGTAGTCTAGCAGACCGTGCATCAATTGAAGCTACTTCAACTTATGGTAAAGAGGCAATTCTTGATCAGTTAATCGCTCAAGAGGATGCTACTGAACAAAAACGTCTAGTTGCTTTACTCCCAGAAGCTCTAGATACCTTAACAGACAAACAACGATATGTTATCAAGCACTTCTTCTTTAAAGGCGAAAAGCAAAACATCATTGCTAAACAAATGCATATCTCACCGATGATGGTTCACAAACATTTAGAAGCTGCTAAGAAGAGGCTGCGGACATTCTACGAGAATTACGCAGAAAAGTAATTTAAAAATTTTGCTCCAAGGAGGTTTATTTCCCTCCTTCATCTGGCAAATAA
The DNA here is from genome assembly GCA_947252915.1 of uncultured Lactobacillus sp. Taxonomy (GTDB): domain Bacteria; phylum Bacillota; class Bacilli; order Lactobacillales; family Lactobacillaceae; genus Limosilactobacillus. Next base: position 2,368 of record CAMXWI010000098.1, on the reverse strand, counting down.
GTGTGAGGTTATTAAACCCACCAAATTCAGTAGAAAGGAATGATGACCACTATGGCCCAACATCAACTTACCATCTAAGTTGCTAACAAGCCTCGCTCTAACGGCGTAGTTAGCTTTAAACAACTGACGATTCGTGAACGAATTCTTCGTTACCTATTAGGAAGTAAAAACCAAGTACTGGTAATTGCTCCTGGTCCAAGTGTTAAACAAATTCGCATCAAGGAGGAAAATACGCATGAGCAAGACTAAAGAATTTGTCGAAAACATCCGTGAACTTAGTGAATCCCTCGCACAATTAAATGAGACGATTCAAGATTTTCAAGACACCTTGGCAAATATCAATGCTGATGAAAGTGAGCAAGAGATTGAAGCACCAAAGCGTGACGTCCAAGCCGATAAAGAATTGATCCGCCAAAAACTAGCTGAAAAAGCTGCTGCTGGCAAAACTAAGGAAGTGCGGGACCTTCTTCATCAGTTCAAGGCCGAAAAGTTATCGGATGTCGATCCCAAAGACTATGAAGAACTTTACTACAGTATCGAGGCGTTAGATCATGCCTAGTCCAACTAAACATGCGCTTTTATCAGCTTCAAACGCCCACCGCTGGCTCAGCGCTCCGCCACTGCCAAGACTTGAGCAATACTTCCCGCATCCTACTTCAACTGCTGCCGCAGAAGGAACCGCCGCTCATGCTCTAGCCGAATACAAAGTCCACCGGGCTTTAGGTGATCTGAAGTTTCCACGGCCAGCTTCCGACTACCAGTGCGATGAAATGGAGCTACTCACCGACGATTACACTTCCTATATTATGGAACAATATACTAAAGCAAAAAAGTTTGCTAAGGATCCTTTGATCAAGGTCGAGCTGAAGCTAGACTTTTCCAAGTATGTTCCAGAAGGTTTTGGAACCGGCGACTGTGTCATTGTCAGTGACCACTTACTACACATTATCGACTTCAAGTACGGCAAAGGTGTAAAAGTAGTTGCTCGCGATAATCCACAGATGAAACTCTATGCACTTGGCGCTTTAGCGATGTTTGGCAATCTCTACAATATCGACGAGGTAGAAACTACTATCTTTCAACCCCGCATGGACAACATCAGTACCTGGTCTATCCCAGTCAAAGACCTGATGCACTGGGCCAATACTGAATTGAAGGAAAAAGCTGAGTTAGCTTTCATGGGTAAAGGCAGTGTCAGATATGGGCCTTGGTGTCAATTTTCAACCTGCAATGCAGTTCTAAGAGCGCGCTACGATTATCATCACAAGCTTGAACGTTTTCAGCTAGCTTCACCTCACCTTTTAACCGATGCGGAAGTTAGGGAAGTGCTTGAACACGTTGATGATCTCAATCGTTGGGCTCATGAAGTCAAAGCTTATGCTGCTGACTTAGCTATCAACCATGGCAAAATTTGGCCGGGTTTTAAATTAGTTGAAGGTCGCTCAATTCGCCACTACCGCGACGAAGACAAAGTCGCAGAAAAATTGCAGGCAGCCGGCTATACTGACATCTATCAGAAGAAACTACTACCAATTACTAAGTTAGAAAAACAACTGGGCAAGCAAAAGTTCGACCAACTTGTGGGTGATCAAGTCTACAAGCCATCCGGAAAACCTACGCTAGTAGCTGATGGCGATCCACGGCCAAACATTGCTAAATCTAACCCAGCTGATGAATTCAAGGAGGAACAATAATATGTCTCAAAATACTAAAGTTGTTACTGGAATCAATACTCGTCTTTCTTACGCTAACATCTGGGAGCCTAAGTCCATCAATGGCGGCAAGGAAAAATACTCTGTTAGCTTGATTATCCCTAAGTCTGACACTAAGACTGTAACTGCGATCGAAAAAGCCATTGATGTCGCAATTGAAGAAGGCATCGGTAAGTTTGGTGGCAAAAAGCCTAATAAGGCGGCCTTAAAACTGCCACTTCGCGATGGTGACCTGGAAAAAGATGATGTTAACTACAAGGATGCTTACTTCATTAATGCCAATTCGATCACCGCTCCACAAATTGTCGATAAACAAGTTCAACCAATTCTTGACCAAACTGAAGTCTACAGTGGTTGTTATGCGCGGGTTTCAATCAGCTTTTATGCTTTCAATACCAATGGTAATCGCGGAGTTGCTTGTGGTTTGGGCAATATCCAAAAAATCCGTGACGGTGAACCTTTAGGTGGTCATAGCAGTGCTAGTGATGACTTCACGGCAATTGGCGAGCAAAGCGAACCTGACTTTTTAGCTTAATAAGACTTAAGAGTAGCCAATGTGCTGCTCTTTTTTGAAAGGATGATTTTATGCATCAAATCTCGATTGATATTGAAACCTACTCTAGTGTCAACTTAGCTAAGAGTGGCGTTTATCCTTA
>CAMXWI010000097.1 GCA_947252915.1 uncultured Lactobacillus sp. | reverse complement strand
TTGGTGGAAGTTTGTCCGTTTCATGGCATTTATGCCAACCATTACTTCCGGGCCAATTGATCGGTACCGTCGTTTCTCAAAAGACTACCAAAAAGTTCCTAGTCGGGAAAAATACCTCAGTTTACTGCAAAAGGCAGTTCTGTACTTATTTATCGGGTTTGTATACAAGTTTATTGTGGATTATTTCTTTGCTCAACAATGGCTCCCCTATTTCCAACGTCAAGCAATGGCACATGCTCCTCACCTCTCATGGTGGGTCGTCGGTGTTGCTTATGTTTATACTGGTGACTTATACTTTGACTTTGCCGGATATTCATTATTTGCAGTTGCCATTAGTTACATCATGGGTGTCGAAACCCCAATGAACTTTAATAAGCCGTTTCTTTCTAAGAACATTAAGGAATTCTGGAACCGTTGGCATATGTCTCTATCATTCTGGTTCCGTGATTACATCTTCATGCGCTTTGTGTTCCTAGCTACCAAAAAACGTTGGTTTAAAAATCGGAATGTTTTATCATCCATTGCCTACATGTTAAACATGGTAGTCATGGGCTTCTGGCATGGAGTAACATGGTATTATATCCTATATGGATTCTTACATGGCTTAGCCTTAGTGATCAACGACTGGTGGCTTCGCTATAAGCGAAAACACTACAAAAATCTTAAATCAACTAAACTGACTAAGTTTATTGCCGGATTTATTACTTTTAATTTTGTCGTTTTCGGATTTTTAATCTTCTATGGCTTCTTGAACACATTATGGTTCAGTCCCGCAGCAATGAAATAACTTGATATAAAAAATACCTGGAGGAATTATCATGAAAGAACAAATTCAAGATTTATTAGCACAAGCAACTGGTCGTGACGCAAGCGACTTCTCTGATACCACTGCTGATTTATACGCCGATGGTCTGTTAGATTCCATGGCTACCGTTCAATTCTTACTATCTCTTCAAGATGAATTTGATATTCAAGTTCCTGTTTCAGAATTTGACCGGAGTGCTTGGAGTTCTGTTGATAAGATTGCGGATCGGGTAAAGGAATTACAAAATGACTAACAAGAAAAAGCTGTGGTCAATTTTTGGCCCAGTGATTGTTGCGGCATTATTGGCATTCATCTTCTTTTGTTTGCCATGGTCAGGTCACCACTCTGCTGCCACTGAACAACGGGCTGCGGTTTCCCTAAGTCCAACGGTTTTTAAAAATCGTTCATTAAAGGTTCAGGCCCTCAGTGGTCGTCACTCAAAATATGTTCCATTCTTTGGTTCTAGCGAATTTAATCGGATGGATCGCTACCACCCTGCGGTCATGGCTGAAAGGTATCATTCCTATCGTCCGTTTATGTTTGGTTCTCGGGGGACACAATCATTGCCCCAACTGTTTAACATGGCAATGATGCCTCAACAAATGCAAGGTAAAAAGGCTGTTTACGTTATTTCCCCACAATGGTTCGTCAAGCGTGGGGTAATGCCATCAGCTTTTAAGTACTACAATGGTGCCTATGCTAACTTAATGTGGTTGCGTCAAGCTAACCCACAATCGGCCTACGATCGTTATACTGCCAAACGTCTAATCCAATTGCTTGGTGATGACGGATCAATTAGTAGTTACGCTAATAAGATTAGTAAGGGACAATCCTTGAGCAAGTGGGATCGCTGGGTAATCAATTCAAAGATTACGCTCTTGCACCATGAAGATAATCTCTTCTCTGGATTCTTTATCAAGGATAACTACGGTCGGCGAATTAAGCCGAAAGCACGGCTCCTTCCTGAACAACTTAATTACGCTGATTTAACAGCGGCAGCAATTAAGCAACATGACCGGGCTTCTAGTAACAATAACTTCGGGGTTTTGAATTCATTCTATAACCGACGGATGCGTGGACATATCAAGAGCACCGCTAATTCCCAAAAGCATTTTGACTACACAAAGTCACCAGAATATGGGGATTTGGAAGTGGTATTAAATCAGTTCCATAAAACCAATACAAATGTGATCTTTATGATTACACCGGTGAATGCTAAATGGGAAAAACACACCGGGATTTCCATGCCAATGTATTACCGCACAGTACGCAAGATTAAAACGCAATTGCGCTCTCAAGGATTTAATAACATCGTCGATTACTCCCACAAAGGTAATCAAGATGGGTTCATGCAGGATACGATCCATATCGGATGGGCAGGTTGGGTTGACTTTGATCGCCAAACTGCACCATTCTTAGAACAATCGCAGCCGAAGCCTAAGTATCATATGAATGATGCATTTCTCTCTAAGGAATGGTTAAACCTGAATCCAACTAAGGAAAACCTAAAACAATTCAAGAGTAATCATCAAATTAAATAAGGCCTAATATTAAAGGCGGGTGGTAGAAGCCATAACGGTTTCTACCACCCGCCTCTTTTTATACGAGCTTATAACCAAACCCACGAACGGTTAACAAATGTACCGGATGTTGAGAATCATCCTCTAACTTATCACGTAAATGACTAATGTGAATGTCGACAATCCGCGAAGTCTCCAGTAAATCGTATCCCCAAACCCCATTCACTAACTGATCGCGACTTAATACTTGTCCGCGATTATTAACCAGATACGTCAATAACTGAAATTCTTTTGGTGTTAATTGAATCTGTTGACCGTGCTTGGTCACAAAATAGTTCTTTTCGTCAATCTGCCATTCACCCACTTGTTGATGATCTTCAACATGGAGTGACTGATCATGCTCCAATGCAACAGCCTTTGGCTGTGTTAGGCGACTATAAACCCACAGACGTTGTTTGGTTTGCGCAGTTAATGCTGCTCCGTGGAAAGGAAGTAATACCACATCGTCAACTCGTGCTTGATACAATTTCTGTGCTAAGCGATCGGTTAATTTTCGCGTCATTATCATAATAGGTCCCATTACCTGATCACGAATCAAAGTCACCGTAGCAATTGTCGTGTCGAGGTTAACATTGGTTAAATCCCACCAAACACCATGATATTGATCACCATCTAGCTTCACCACTAAACCCGTCGGCGTAGTGACCTGCTCAACTTGCCACTGCGCTTTTTGGACAATTAATTTTACTTGCTCAACCAATGTTGGTTGCTGAGTCATCAGTAGAAACTTCTTCACCATGGCTCCCTCTCATAATTTACATAACATTTACATTCGAACAACTAAATATTTACATCCGCTTGATATGCTTCTTTTGTACCATGAAATCCATGCAGTGACAATTACTTTCTGCATATTTTAAAGGAGTCACATTAATGAAAAAATGGCTAAGTGCTGGCGCAGCATTGATTATCGTCACCCTCATCATTGTTGGTTGGGCCACGAACCGTCACCAAAATAAACCACAAAAAATTAGTATCGTCGGCTCAACAGCCTTACAGCCCTTAACTGAGGCTGTTGCACACCAGTATCAGCAAAAACATTCTGGAATTCACATTACCATCCAAGGTGGCGGTTCAGGAACGGGACTCAGCCAAGTTCAAGCAGGCGCCGTCGATGTTGGTAATTCTGATGTCTTCGCTAGTCAACAAAATGGGATTAACGCTAAGCAGTTGCGCGGACATGTGGTGGCAGTAGCTGGAATTGTCCCGATTGTTAATCCGAATTTACCAGTGGATAATCTGTCTATGGAACAACTTCGGCAAATCTTTACTGGAAAGATTACTAATTGGCAACAGGTGGGTGGTCCGAATGAAAAAATCACCGTTATTAACCGTGCTCACGGTAGTGGTACCCGAGTAGCATTTGAACAAACCGTTTTTAAAAATAGCGATGAAGCAGTTACCAGCCAAGAACAAGATTCCAATGGCACGGTAAAAGAAATCGTCGCCAATACTCCCGGAGCAATTAGTTATATCACTCGCTCTTACGTTAATCAACGCGTCAAGCCACTCCAACTGAACCATTTTAAGGCAACTAAAGCCAATATTACTACCAACCGTTGGCCGTTGTGGTCATATGAGCATATGTACACCAAACTAAATCCCAACTCGGCAACCACACAGTTCATTCGCTACATGCAATCACCAGCTATCCAGCAGCGACTCGTTAACTCCACAAATTACATTAGCATTCATGATATGAAAGTTAAAAAAACCGTTAATAACCAAATTATTGAGGAAAAATAGGTATGAAAAAATGGTCAAAACAGCTCACTAGTCCTTCCACAGAAAGTCATCAGGAAGTAACTGGTAAAATCATTAGCTTCTTATCCATCGCCATCATCGCAACTTTAGTAATTACTATCTTAGTCTTCTTAACTTACCAAGGAATTGCCCTTTTTACTCAAGATAACATAAAAATGATCGACTTCCTAACTGGTAAAATTTGGAAACCAGGACAAAATCTTTTCGGCGCCCTTCCAATGATCGTTACCTTGCTATTGGTTACTTTATTAGCTGGGATCATTGCACTCCCACTAGCACTGGCC
>CAMXWI010000096.1 GCA_947252915.1 uncultured Lactobacillus sp. | reverse complement strand
GTTTTACTTAATAAAAGAATTCTTCTGCTTGCCAATTAATTATCGAAATGAGCAGCTAATTTATAAATTGGTTGTCCCAACTCACTAAATTTATGCTCATATTCAGTCTCAACATTCATTGCATTTTCATCACTGTGGTGCAAGTCTAACCAAACCCCATCAAATTTCATGCCATAATTATTCAAGCTCTGTAAGGAGAATTCGAAAAATCCCATATTATCAGTCTTTAACTCTAGGCTTCCCCTTTGCTTGACCACCTGCTCATAACCTTCCAGAAAAGTATGGTAGGTAAGTCGTCGCTTAGTGTGCCGCTTTTTCGGCCACGGATCCGAAAAGTTTAGAAATAACTTATCAATTTGATGGTCAGCAAAAAAGTCAGTTAGTTCCGCCCCATCAGCACAAATCAATTGTAAATTTGGTAGATTTTCAGGCAAAGCCTTTTTTAAAGCAATTGCTGCAATGGTCTTTTCAATTTCTAAGCCAATAAAGTTAATATTCGGATATTTTTTTGCCATTCCGATAATGAACTGACCTTTTCCCATCCCCACTTCTAGTTGAATCGGTTGATCTTTAGGAAAGCGCTCAGCCCACTGGCCCTTGACTTCACTAGGGGTTAAAACCATTTTTTCTGGGTGGGCAACCAGGAGTGGCTCTGCCCACTTTTTATGTTTCACACGCATTCAAAATTCCTCACTTCTTCATTTTTTTCGTTCGTGATTGAACATATCGAGTTGATAAAATCGGTACTTCGATTAAGGCAATGATCGCATTAATGATTAATTGTTCAAAACTTCGTTGCGTACCAAACGAAGCAAGGACCATTATCACCGCAACAATAATCATTACTTTGCAAATAACATCTTTAAAATCGTGGATTTTTGATTCGGCACTAACCGGATAAACATAAGTAAAAGCATTATTGGCATATTGATCATATAGCGGCATTAGTTGAGCCGCAATCAAATACAGAGCAAGTACCATAATGGCACTATTTAACCATATTATGGGCACAAACGCCAAAATAATTGCCATTACCAATGTCAGACGCAGGACGAGATCACTAATATCGGTATTACGTACTAAGCCACGGCCATACAAAAAGTGCCATACCGAATCTTCTCGTAACCACCTCATCAATGGGTTTAAATAGGCGCGTTTTTTTACGTGACCTTGTAAATTAGGAACATCTGTAAAGAGATTGAAAAAGCGGTACACCGTTGCCATCCGATTGCGCTCCACTAACACTGCCCGCCGCCAGTCAATTGCTGACCAACGTATAACTAACCAAGTAGAAATTATGCTACTCAGAATACTGAGTCCTAATCCTATGAGTGGATTGATAATCCAGGTACCGCCCCAAATTATGAACGGGCCACCCCACTGAAGGTAACGCAGCCAATCAGCATCACTAAACCGCAACGTAATTTTCAAATTATCCAGCTTCAGCCAACTCCATTTAGTTAGCATTGCTGTGAAGGCTACTTCACTAATTAAAATAGTGGTCATTCGATCGGTAACCATCGCCAATGGTAAAATTACCACCAACCCGGCCAGTGTAATGAGTTCGGCAGGGAGACAACTATACCAAAAAGCTTGACGGAAATACCGCCTCATCTGAAATGACTGCGGTAGTAAGAATACCGGATCAGCATTTTTAACTAGCGTCGCGAATCTCCCTAATTGTGTCACAATCACCATAATTAGCACCAACAGTAATCTAATCCATAAATTTTGCGGCGGAATATTCGGCAACAATTGGGCATAACCATACGCTAGAGCACCAAACAAGAAAAACAATGCAATTACAAAATGATCATTAAATACCAATCGCCAGTATTTCAAAAGCAGCAGGAAATGCTTTTGCCGACGTTCATAAAATAACCTATCCATCCTGCTCACCCTTTGCCATATTTAGATAAATGTCATTTAGTGATGCTTGCGGATCGTCAGCTTTCTGGCGCATTTCCGCTAGCGTTCCCCGAAATTTAACCCGACCATTGTTTAGTAAAACAAACCGGTCACAATACTTTTCCGCGGTGTCCAACACGTGAGTGGACATTAAGACCGCCGCTCCAGCTTGTTTACGATCTTCAATTAAATCTAGTAAATCTCGAACTGCTAACGGATCCAACCCATAGAATGGCTCATCGACAATGAATAGTTGAGCATTGGTAATAAAGGCACACACAATCATTACCTTCTGCTTCATTCCCTTAGAAAAATCCGCTGGAAACCAATCAAGTTTATTATCAAGCCGAAACTTCTTTAATAAATTAGTGGCCCGTTGCCAGGCTTCATCATGGTCTAACTGATAAGCTTTGATGGTTAGCGCAATGTGTTCGCGCAGGGTCAACTCATCATATAAAATCGGGGTTTCTGGAACATAGGCAATTTGCTGCTGATAGCCAATCGGATCCGTTGCAATATCGTGGTCGTTGAGCACAATCGAACCAGAAAAAGGATGCAATAAACCGATTAAGTGGTTAATAGTGGTAGATTTTCCGGCACCGTTTAACCCAATCAAGCCAACTAATTCTCCCGGATGGACCTCAAAACTAACTTGATGCAAAACCGGAATTTGAGAATAGCCCCCTACCAAATTCTGGACTTGTAATGTCATGCGGTATTCCTTCTTTTCTTATTATTTATTCTTGATTATAGCATACCGTAATCTAGGACTTTGCCCAATTAAAAAGGAATGCGGTATACTAGTATATATCAACCAAGAAACGAGGAACGCAATATGACTGACTGTATTTTTTGTAAAATTATCAATGGTGAAATCCCAAGCTACACTGTTTATGAGGATGATGTTGTCAAAGCATTCTTGGATATTTCGCAAGGTACTCCTGGTCACACCCTCGTGGTTCCTAAAAAGCATGTCCAAGATATTTTCGCTTATGATGATGAGTTAGCTGGTGAAGTTTTTGCACGGTTGCCTAAAATTGCACGCGCAATTAAGCATTCCAACCCTGATATTGTTGGAATGAATATTTTAAATAACAATGGTGCGGTTGCATACCAATCGGTTTTCCACTCTCATATTCATTTAATTCCCCGTTATTCTACTCAGGACACGTTTAGCATTAACTTCACTGATAACTCTGATCAATATAACGATGCTAAATATCAAGCAATTCAAAAATCAATTATTGACCAAATGGAGAAATAGCATGAAAAAATTGTCAATGGATTGGCAATCCCTCAAAAAGGTCATCCGTAATTACCAACAGCTCCAGCAGAATGTGGCTAAATTACCATCTAGTTTTGCTAAAGCAACTAAAACAATTCATGAATTACAACGGGCCACGCAACGGTACCAATTTAAAATTCAACCAGCGCTCAAGAAGATCGAGCAAATTTTAGCTAAAAATGAATAAAAAAATGGCGTGATTATCATTCTGCTGTATCAGCGGTCTGAGATAATCGCGCCTTTAATATTTTATTAATTAATTGGAACTGCTACTTGAACTTGTCGAACTGGAGTTAGAAGTTGATGAACTATTTCCAGAGGTGGTACCAGTATTAGCACTTGGGTTTAAGTATTGTGACAGGATGTTTTGCAGATCCTTATCCTTAATTGAAACGTTCCCCTTCTTCAGATCCTTAGAAATAACCTTTTCCATAAATGATTGGTTATTCATGTTTTGTTGAACAATTTGGGTCTTCAAATCGGCAATGTGAGCACTCTTGGCACCCTTAGCAGGATGCTTAACCATGTAAATAACTTGGTAACCATTATCAGTTTTCACGGGTTCCTTCGTGTATTCGCCAGTCTTCAATGCAAAGGCAGCTTTCTTGTATGCAGAATCCACTGAAGTACTCGTGTTATCAAACGCTGGAACTATTCCACCCGTACTCTTATTGGAAGTATCAGTCGACTTGGACTTTGCTAACTTCTTAAACTTCTTGTATTTATTACCACTTGTACTATCTAATTGACTGATAATGTCCTTAGCATCGTCCTCTGAGCCAACCAGAATTTCTGCGGTTTCAACCTTTGGTTCATACTTCTTCCACTGCTTATTAATCGCCTTGTTTGAGAAAGTGGAATAATGCCGAACCGCTGCTTCAAGAAGCAAGCGGGACTTAATTTGATCCTTAAAAGTCTTTTCAGTTAAGTTTTGTTGTTGTAAAACTGCACTAAATGATGACCCGTATTGTGACTTATAAGAATTGTATTCCTTATTAACATCAGCTTTGGAAACTTCCTTACCGTATTGCTTTTGTAAGACCTTATCCAAAATCATTTGTTGCAGGACAGCCTTCCCTTGGGAAGTATTCTTCATACTACTGTAGTATTCGTCTTGGGTGATCTTGCCACCACTAGTAGTTGCAACTGCTTTATTACCACAAGCTGCTAATGGCATCATCACAGCGACACCAGCTAAAATTGCTAATAATTTTTTTGATTTCAAATCAATTTCACATCCCTTAAATAATTAATCACCAGTCTAATATAACA
>CAMXWI010000095.1 GCA_947252915.1 uncultured Lactobacillus sp. | reverse complement strand
TCCTCGCAACCGTCTCGTGGGCTCGGAGATGTGTATAAGAGACAGGCTTTAAAGAAGTTTGTTCACCCAAATGAATTAGGTGAAATGCAGGCAATGGTCAATGCGGCGGATGACGAATTACGGAAAGGAACCGGTGCTGGTTCTGACTTTCGTGATTGGCTCCACTTGCCAAGTGACTATGATCAGGAAGAATTTTCCCGGATTAAGAAAGCCGCTGCCAAGATTAAAGATGACTCAGATGTATTGGTAGTGATCGGGATTGGTGGTTCCTACTTGGGTGCTCGGATGGCCATCGACTTTTTACACAATAGTTTCTATCAAGCTCAAGCAGCCGCTGACCGCAAGAATCCATTAGTCCTGTTTGCGGGTAACTCCTTGAGTTCTTCATATGTATATGACTTGATTGAATTAATTGGCGATCGGGACTTCTCTGTGAACGTAATTTCCAAGTCTGGAACAACAACTGAACCGTCAATTGCTTTCAGGATCTTCAAACAAAAGTTAATTGATAAGTATGGTGAAGAAGAAGCTAACCACCGAATCTACGCTACTACTGACCAAAAGCGGGGCGCATTAAAGAGTGAGGCCGATGATGCTGGTTGGGAAACCTTTGTAATTCCTGATGGTGTTGGTGGTCGTTATTCTGTTCTGAGTGCCGTTGGTTTGTTGCCAATCGCAGCTTCTGGTGCTGATATTGATAAGCTGATGGAAGGTGCGGCAGATGCTGAACACACGTATGTTGATCCTGACTTAACCAAGAACGAAGCGTACCAATATGCAGCTTACCGGAATATCCTTTATCGGAAGGGTTACGAAACCGAATTGCTTGAAAATTATGAACCGAACATGACCATGTTTGCGGAATGGTGGAAGCAATTAGCTGGTGAATCCGAAGGGAAGGACCAAAAGGGGATTTACCCATCTAGTGCCAACTTCACGACGGATCTTCACTCACTTGGTCAATACATCCAAGAAGGTCGCCGCTTCTTAATGGAAACGGTCGTTAAGTTGGACCAACCAAACCATGATCTGACTATTCCAGAGGCGAAGAGTAACTTAGACGGTCTTGAATATTTACAAGGTAAGAATATGGACTGGGTGAACACCAAGGCCTATGAAGCGGTTGTGGCGGCCCACACGACTGGTGGAGTTCCTGTTATGACAGTGCACATTGACAAGGAAGATGAATACACCCTGGGTTACCTGATTTACTTCTTTGAAGTTGCAATTGCCATTTCTGGTTACTTGAATGGTATCAATCCATTTAATCAACCAGGGGTTGAAGCTTACAAGACAAATATGTTTGGTTTGTTAGGTAAGCCAGGCTATGAAGAAATTGGTGACCAACTCCGTAAAGAAATGGCAGATAACCAATAATATTGACGTGTTTTAAAAGATCCCCAATCGAGATGGTTCGGTGAGGATCTTTTTTGTTAAACGCTTGCCATTTTAAATAAAAACTGGGATAATGTTTCTGAAAACGATTTCAAAAAATGAGGTGGATACAATGTTATTAGGGAGTATTGAAGGCGGCGGTACCAAGTTTGTATGTGCAGTCGGAAATGAGGATTATCAGATTAAGGATATGACGGTGTTCCCGACAACCACGCCAGCTGAAACGTTGCAAAAAGCAATTGATTATTTTAAAAAATTTCCTGAATTACAATCACTTTCAGTGGCATCATTTGGACCGATCGAGATTCGGCGTAATTCGCCTAAATATGGCTATATCACCGATACACCAAAGAAGGGGTGGAGTAATACGGATGTTGTCGGTAAACTCCAACAGGCGCTTAATATTCCAGTGTTCTGGACGACGGATGTTAATGGCTCCGCATATGGTGAATATGTCTTGTCGACACTCTTTAACCAACGGTTAGATTCGTTAGTTTATTACACGATTGGAACTGGTGTTGGTGCTGGAGCAGTTGTGGATGGTAAGTTTATTGGCACGATGGGGCACCCGGAAATGGGGCATATTCGTTTGAAACGGCATCCGGACGACTTAGACTTTAAGGGAATCTGTCCGTTCCACGGTGACTGTTTGGAAGGGCTTGTTTCCGGACCAACATTTGATGCGCGGCTTGGTAAGAGTGGTCGAGTGGTGCCGTTGACGGATCACGTTTGGGATATTATGGCTTATTATGTTGCCGAAGCGGCTTTGAACACCACCTTAATGATGCGTCCAGATAAAATTATTTTTGGTGGGGGAGTAACTAGCGAAGAATTCTTAAAGAAGGTTCGGCGTGAGTTTGCTAAGTTAATGAATGGCTATGTTGATTGCGGATCATTGGAAGACTACATAACGATGCCGCTAGCTAAGAATAATAGTTCGGCCACGATTGGTAACTTTGCCTTGGCCCTCAAGAACTTAGAGAGTTAGTGAGGTTTGTTATGGTATGGCATGGCTTTGTTGGTGAGTTAATTGGTACGCTAATTTTAATTACCATTGGTTGCGGAGTAGGTGCGGGGCTGAACTTAAACCGCACTTTCAGTAGTCAGCAGAAAGATTGGTTTTACGTTGCCTTTGCTTGGGGCCTAGCAGTGACAATGGGGGTATATGCTGCCGGTTCATTAGGTTCGCTGGGACATTTGAACCCAGCAGTTACCATTGCTTTTGCTATTAACCACACCTTTCCTTGGCGACAGGTAGTCCCCTATATTTTAGGCCAATTTATTGGGGCCTTTTTAGGGGCGGTTCTGGTGATTATCCAGTTTTGGGTACATTTCCAAGCAACGCCAGAGAAGAAACAAAATACCGTTGGCATTTTTGCTACAGTTCCAGCGATTAAGTCCGGTTGGGCAAACTTATTAAGTGAAGTGATTGCCACCTTTATGTTTATGCTGGTTTTAATTAATTTGGGTAATTTTACGTTAGGCTTGAAACCACTAATTGTTGGATTATCGATTTTTGCCATTGGTGCTGGATTGGGGACGACGACCGGGTTTGCCTTGAATCCAGCTCGAGATTGGGGGCCGCGCTTAGCTTACACGATCTTGCCAGTGCCACATAAAACAAGCAGTCAATGGTGGTACGCTTGGGTACCAATGGTTGGCCCGCTGTTAGGGGCAATTTTTGCAACGCTTGTTGAAGAGATGGTTAAGTGAAAAGAAATTTGAAATCTGCGATTGAGCGGGTACGAATCCGGTTGATTGTGTGGTGTGTTTTAGCGATTGTTTTAGAAATAATTACGGTTATATCGCCACTGCCGTTTGTACAAATAATTGCATGGTTGGCAACGGCCTATTGTGCAGTTCTCCTAGTAATACTGTTTGTTTTAATACTAATGCAATGGCGTCAGTAGTCAAAAGCCGTTCAAAGAACTTGAGGTTGATGGTTCTTTGAACGGCTTCTTCTGTTATGAATTTTGTTGATTATCTTGACTTGGTTTAGTTGGCTTTTTGGTGTAAATATTTTTAACTGCTTGAACGTCAGCCGGTTGAATGGTAAAGGATGAACCAGATGGTTGCATTACAGACTGGTTATTGTTATGGCTAAGGCCAATTGCATGACCTAGTTCGTGTTCAGCCGTATTAACGATCCGCTCGTGATTGTAGCCATATTCAGGATTCAATAAGTAGGCTTTATTGAGATAAATATGACCGTCGGTGAAGTATCCGGAAACGGTATTCTGGTTCATTTCTGCCAGCCCAGCTGCTTGATCATTACTGTTATTAGATGTACTTGCTACTAAGTCAGCTTGCTTACGATCATGGACAACTTTAAAGTGAAAGGCACCAGTGTTGTTCCAAGCGTTGACGGCATCAATCATGGCTTGCTGTAAAGTGGCATTATTCATAGCGATATAAATGGTCGCAGAACGGCTGGTCCACCGGCCGTTGATATTATCAGTTTGACTATTGACGGTTGATTCCTGGTGAGCAGCTTTTTGGTTACTGACGTCATGACTATTCTTGCCATTTAACTCGTTACCGAGTTCTTGAACGGAGGTCTTTAAATAAGTAATACCATTGTCGGTTTGACGCTGAAATTGGTGGTTGTTTGTGTAAAACCACATTAACCCACCAAATAAACCAAGGTACAGGATCAGTGTGATTAACGTGTTGCGAAATTTAATAGGATCACATCCTAACGAAAGTAGTGTAAATAAAATACCCCACAGGGCGTGGGGCGTCAATTAGCTGTTGCTAGATTTAATAATTACTTATTATTAGTGAGGGTATTGTTGATTAAATTCGTAAACCAGTTCCGGCTCTTGACTAATCCGGACGTTTTTATTGATCGAATTCATCTGGTCCATATCTTGATCAGTCAATGCAAAGTCATAAATATCGGCATTTTCTTTGATCCGACTAGCATGAGCCGATTTTGGAATGAATGATAGACCATTTTGAAAGTGCCATCGCAATATAATCTGAGCAGGTGTTTTACCATACTTTTGAGCTAATTCTTGAATGACTGGTTCTTCAAAAATCCGTCCACGACCCAACGGTGCCCAGGCTTGA
>CAMXWI010000094.1 GCA_947252915.1 uncultured Lactobacillus sp. | reverse complement strand
ATGGTAACAAAAATTATTTGTTTTGGTTTTAACGTTCATGTCAAGCGTGGTCTGAAGTCAGGGGCGATTCTTAACTAATGGTCCATAATAATTTACAAAGAATGTTCAATATTTCACTTTATTTTTGCCGAAATTCTGCTATGATAATAGACGTAAACGATTTCAAACAAGGAAAAAGGAGATTTTTGCACTATGAAAGCTGCTGTTATTAATGATCCAGTAGACGGTTACGTTACTGTTAAAGATGTTCAATTACGTGATTTGAAGCCCGGCGAAGCATTAGTCGACATGGAATACTGTGGACTTTGCCACACTGACCTTCACTGTGCTGCTGGTGACTTCGGTAAGAAGCCTGGTCGGATTATTGGACATGAAGGGGTTGGTCGTGTATCAAAGGTCGCTCCTGGTGTTACAAGCCTTAAAGTTGGTGATCGGGTTTCAATCGCTTGGTTCTTCAAGGGCTGTGGCCATTGTGAATATTGTTTGACTGGTCGTGAAACTCTTTGTCGGAACGTTTTGAACGCTGGATACACTGCTGATGGTGCGATGGCTGAACAATGTATTGTTCCTGCTGATTACGCTGTTAAGGTTCCAGAAGGACTTGATCCAGTTGAAGCTACTTCATTAACTTGTGCTGGTGTTACTATGTACAAGGCTTTGAAGGTTGCCGACATTAAGCCTGGTCAATGGGTATCAATTGTTGGTGCCGGTGGTTTAGGTAACCTCGGAATTCAATTTGCCCACAACGTTTTTGGTGCACATGTAATTGCCGTTGATGGTAACCCTGACAAACTGAAGGCTGCTAAAGAAAATGGTGCTGAAATCTGCATTAACCGTCATGACAATAATGTTGATGAACAAATTCAAGAAAAGGTTGGCGGGGTTCATGCAGCTGTTGTTACTGCTGTTACCACTGCTGCCTTTGACCAAGCAGTTAACTCACTTCGTCCAGATGGTAAGCTAGTTGCCGTTGCCCTTCCACAAGGTGATATGAAACTAAATATTGCCAAGACTGTTCTTGATGGAATCATCGTTGCTGGTTCATTGGTTGGTACTCGTCAAGACTTAGCTGAATGTTTCCAATTTGGTGCCGAAGGTAAGGTTCACCCAATTGTTAAGACTCGGAAGCTTTCAGAAATTAACGACATGATTCAAGAATTGAAGGACAATAAAGTTGTTGGTCGGAACGTTGTTGACTTTGTTCACAACAAGGACTAATATTTAAAACAATTTAAAAACAGTTCGCAATGATAGATTGCGGGCTGTTTTTGTTGTCTTAAATATGACTCAATGATGAATTGGAATTGCTCTTTCATTGAAAAAGCTGTGTCTGTTATAATGTTATTAAGATTAAGGTCAATATTAGTCAGAGATGGGGATGAGAAAATGGAAGAGAAAAGTATCTCAGATATTATTGAGAAGTATTTAAAATCGATTTTAGCAGATGATGAAAAAGTAGAAATTCGTCGTTCTGAGATTGCTAATCATTTTGACGTTGTTCCATCGCAGATTAATTACGTCATCAAAACACGCTTTACATTGCAAAATGGTTATTTAGTACAAAGTAAGCGGGGTGGCGGTGGTTATATCCGGATTGAACGGGTTAATCTGATTGATGATGTTGATGTACTAGATATGCTCATCAATACAATTGGCCAATCGCTAACGGAAAATGATGCGTTTACGATTGTTCAAACATTGTATGCAGAAAAGGTTATCTCACGGCGAGAGGGTGACTTAATGTTAGCGGCGCTCTCAAAAGACACCCTTGGTGTAACTGCACGGCAAAATGCAGATCGACTGCGTGCTCGGGTGCTTATCGCTTTTTTAAATCGTCTTCGTTATGAAAGTTAACTGAAAGGAGAACGCTTATGGCAGATTATTTGTATACTCCTAATGCACAATCAGCTTTGAATATTGCTCAAGAACAGGCGCGTTACTTCAAACATCAAGCAGTTGGGACCGAACACCTATTACTGGCGTTGAGTTTAGAAAAGAATGGGGTTGCTGCAAATTTATTACGGCAGTTAAATGTTACAACGGATGATCTTCGGGAAGAAATTGAACGTTTTACAGGCTATGGAACGATGACTAATATGACTGCCGATAGCTATTTGCCATACTCTCCTAAAATGCGAGAGGTGCTCTCGGTAGCTGGCCAGTTAGCTCAACAGTTAGGCACTAACCAAATTGGAACCGAGCATTTGATGTTAGCCTTGCTCGGCGACAGTAATATTTTATCTTCGCGGATTTTAAATAGCCTGAACGTAGATGTTCCGCAAGCTCGCCGGACTCTTCTACGTCGGTTAGGGGTTAATAATGCTAAACAACGGTTTAATAATCAACCAAATAGTTCTCAAAGAAATGGCCGTAAGACTCCAACCCTCGATAAACTGGCACGTGATTTGACTAAAATGGCCCGTGATGAAGATCCGGATCCGGTGGTAGGCCGTGATCGTGAAATTAAGCGGGTCGTCCAAATTTTAAGTCGCCGGACTAAAAACAACCCAGTCTTAGTTGGTGAACCGGGTGTTGGCAAGACGGCGATTGTTGAAGGGCTGGCGCAGTTAATTGTTAAAGAAGAAGTTCCAGCTAATTTAATTGGTAGTCGACTAATGATGTTAGATATGGGGTCATTAGTTGCAGAAACTAAATATCGTGGTGAATTTGAAGATCGTCTAAAGAAAATCATTAATGAAATTTACCAGGACGGTAATGTGATCCTATTTATTGATGAATTACACACACTAGTTGGTGCTGGTGGTGCTGAAGGCGCGATTGATGCTTCTAATATTTTAAAGCCGGCGTTAGCACGTGGTGAATTGCAGTTAATTGGTGCGACAACATTAGATGAGTATCAAAAGCACATAGAATCTGATTCAGCACTTGAACGCCGCTTCGCAACTGTCACGGTCGACGAACCGACAAAAAAGGCTTCAGTGGAGATCTTACGGGGGATTCGGCCAAAATATGAAAAGTATCACCATCTAAAGATTACTGATCAGGCCTTAGAGGCGGCGGTAACATTGTCGGATCGGTATATTACTAACCGTTTTCTTCCAGATAAGGCAATTGACTTAATGGATGAAGCGGCTGCAATGAAACGGATTGATGGTCAAGGGCGAAATACTGCGTTTGCTAAGCAAATTCGTCAGCTGGATGAGTTACGTGATCAAAAAGAATTGGCAATCGAACAACAAGACTTTGATCAGGCGGCAAAATTGCGACAGCAAGAACTAAAACTAAAGGATAAGGTTGATCGTGAGCGGGATCACCGGCAAAAAATGGAAGCTCAAGATGAGTATTCACTACAAATTGACGATAATGATATTGCACAGGTGGTTTCAGAGTGGACGGGTGTGCCACTAACACAATTGAAGAAAAAAGAAAGCGATCGACTGGTGCACTTAGAAAAAGGACTTCATCAACGGGTGATTGGCCAAGATGAAGCCGTAACAGCTTTAGCACGGGCTATTCGTCGAGCACGGAGCGGGTTGAAGGATTCTCACCGACCAATTGGTTCGTTCATGTTCCTAGGCCCAACTGGTGTTGGTAAGACGGAACTAGCTAAGGCGTTAGCAGAAGAAATGTTTGGTTCGGAAGACAACATGATTCGTATCGACATGTCAGAATACCAAGAACGGTACAGTGCTAGTCGGTTAGTTGGAGCTGCTCCGGGATATGTTGGTTATGAAGAAGGTGGCCAATTAACGGAGAAAGTTCGGCAACATCCATATTCTGTCGTGCTGCTGGATGAGGTCGAGAAAGCAAATGTTGATATTTTTAATTTACTATTGCAAGTGTTAGATGATGGTTTCTTGACTGATTCGAAGGGTCGTAAAGTCGATTTTAGAAATACGATTTTAATTATGACTTCTAATTTAGGAGCTACCCAGCTTCGAGATGAAAAGACAGTTGGTTTTGGTGCTAAGGATCTTCAAGATAACTATGCAGCGATGGAAGCAGCTATTCAGGAACAGCTAAAGTTACATTTCCGGCCTGAATTTTTGAACCGGATTGATGAAACGATTGTTTTCCATTCTTTGACAAAGAATGATCTCCATCAAATTGTCAAATTACTATTAAAGGATTTAACCCAGCGGGTGGCAGAGCAAAATGTCACATTGAAATTTACTCCCGCCGCAATTAATCTGATAGCCCAAGATGGTTATAATCCAGAGTATGGTGCTCGACCACTACGTCGTTCCATTCAAACATTAGTAGAAGATCCACTTAGCTTAGCATTGCTTTCTGTTGAAATTGAGAATGCTGCTACGGTCACGGTGGGTGCTCGTCAAGGAAAACTAACTTTTACTAGTCAAAAAGCTGGTAGGAAACATCCGTTGGCTGTTCAATGATAAAGAACAGTAGATTTGATTAGGAAATAAAGTTCGCGAAAATTTATTGAAAAAATGAGTAAATAATGTACAATTATTTTGGCAAACTAAAATAGTTGGTATTTGGTTAAACTGAATATGAGAAAGGC
>CAMXWI010000093.1 GCA_947252915.1 uncultured Lactobacillus sp. | reverse complement strand
ACGACACACGAAATTACTATCAAAAAATCACGGTTCATTTGCTCGCTTGCTCGTGTGAAAGATGAAGCTGCGGCAAAGGCCTTTATCGACAAGACTAAAACTATTCATCGCAAGGCAACCCATAATTGCTTTGCTTATCAAATTGGCACCGATGATCATATCCAACGAGAAAGTGACAATGGCGAACCAAGTGGGACTGCAGGGATCCCGATTTTGGAAGCATTACAATTAGTGGGTGTCCACGATGTATGTGCTGTGGTGACCCGTTACTTTGGCGGAATCAAGCTGGGTGCTGGCGGCCTTATCCGCGCGTACAGCAACGCAACTTCCGAAGCAATTAAGCAAGTGGGCCTCGTTCAACGCATTCAACAAACCTTGCTCCAAATTGACGTGCCCTACAAATTACATGATCAATTAATTTACTTTCTCAAGGAACAGCAATTAGAAGTTGCCAATGAAGAATACGGTGTCGACGTTCAAACCACCATTTTCGTGGATGAAGCACAGGCTTCAGCAGTGCAAGAACAATTAACCAACCGGTTCAGTGACCAACTCACAATCCACAAAAATGGCACCAGGTTTCATGAAATTCCATATGAAAATTAAAAAACGGCGTATGCAAAACAGTCTGCATACGCCGTTTAACTTTATCTCAACCAAGTAACTTGGCAATTACATTTAAAATAATCAGAACTAAACATAAAGCCAATAGTAACCGCACAGTGCGTTTCATGTGCCGATCACCACTTTGAATTTTATCCCAGTGGAGACCGATAAACCCGCCAACGATCGCCAAACAACCAAGAATGCCGCAAATTCCAGAGTAAAAGTGATTATGCTGAATGGTAAAGGATGCTAAGAATACTAATCCAATCACAAACACTAACCCACTCAGTAAAGTTCGTCTATCCACAATTTCTCCAATCTTACTATTCATGTAAGTGATAACTATAAGTTGCCACAACGATATTCTGCCGTGAGTTTAGTACGGTCCGCAAACGCAAACTAGTTTGGTTGTGGAGGATTAATTGCCAAGGATGCTTTGGAATAAATTGTGGAACCAGAACTGTCGTGGAATAGTTCCGCGCTTCCGCTCGCTTAGCAATTACATCGACAAATCGTAACGTCGGTGTGGCGATGGACCGGTAGGAGGAATGAATGTCAACAAAACGGACATCTGGATATTCTGCCTTAAACTCATTGGCAGTTTTATGCTCCTTACCAGGGTTCTCATCAAATGAAACGTGCATGGCAATCACGTAGTCACCAATTGACCGCGCATAGTTAATTGCCCCTCTGGTTACCCGGGTGACGTTACCAACTAAAACGATAACCGTCGATCCATCATAATCATGAAGCTGAACTGCGGTCTTTTCAGCTACCCGAAGCTGTTTACCAACTTTAATGTAGTGGCTGTGGATCTTATGGAACATCCATAACAAGCAAGGCATGATAATCAGATATGGCCAAACATTTTCGAAGTGTTGCCAGAATAGGGCTGCAACTAGGGAAAGTGAAATTAATGCCCCAACAAAGTTAATGCAGGACTTTCCAATCCACCAACCTTCACGTTCCCGGAACCAGTGAATAATCATCGCAGATTGTGACAAGGTAAATGGCACAAATACCCCAACCGCATAGAGCGGAATCAGCATGCTGGTTTGCCCGTGGAAAATCAAAATCAACACGATGGCGCCAACCGCCAGTGCAATTATCCCGTTAGAATAACCTAGTCGATCTCCCCGATCCATAAATGCATGGGGAAGAAACTTATCTTTGGCCATATTATAAGCCAGAATTGGAAAGGCTGAAAAACCGGTGTTGGCTGCTACCGCTAAAATCATCGCTGTCGATAATTGAAGTAAGTAGAAACCTAATCCGTGACCACCAAAAATTCTCGTCCCAATTTGTGAAAGAACCGTTACCTTAGCATTCGGCACAATCCCTAAGTAAAAGCCAAAGAAGATAATCGCAATGAAGAAGAACGCTAAGATGGCACTCATGATTGCCAAAGTTGTTGAAGCGTTTTTTTCTTTAGGTTCATTAAAGTTTGGCACTGCGTTACTTACCGCTTCCACCCCGGTTAGTGAAGAAGAACCAGCTGAAAAGGCTCGGACGAACAATACAAAACTCATTCCAACGACTGGGGTTCCGTAATCTGCGGGCGCGTGATAGGTAATGTGCCCAGTCGCAATATTAACCGCACCAACGATCACCATTACAAAGATCATAATGACAAAGAAATACACCGGAACAGTCAGGAAGTTGGCACTCTCACTCATTCCCCGTAAATTCATAAACATGATCAAAAGGACAATGATGACCGAAATGGGAACAGAGTATTTATATAATGCTGGAATGGCAGACGTGATCGCCTCGGTCCCAGAGGTTGTCGAAACCGCAACGGTCAACATATAGTCAACTAGCAATGATCCACCGGCTACTAATCCACCATTCTTACCCCAGTTTTTAGTAGCTACAATGTAGGCACCACCACCACTTGGGTATGCATGAATAATCTGTTGGTAAGATAGCGTAATTGCTAATAATAGGACCAACACAATCACCGCAATCGGAATCGAGTACCACATTGCCATCGCGGACAAAGTTACCAGAACCGTTACAATCTGCTCTGGTCCATAAGCAACTGACGAAATTGCATCAGAAGAAAGCATTGCTAATGCTTTAAACTTTGATAGGTGTGTTTTCCCTTCATCAAGGGTTTTCAAGGGTTTTCCAATTAACACCCGTTTCAAATAACGCCACATAAATTATTCTCCTCAAATGTAATAAATCAATGGCTATTCTACTCCACTCGCTTCGTGAATTGCTACCATTTTTGTAAAATTAATAATAAAAAAGTGGTGTTAAGCACCGCTTCCAGCACTCAACACCACACGAGATTGAACTCACCATATTAAATTACATCATGCCGCCCATGCCAGCACCTGGTTGTGGGGCAGCTGGAGCTGCATCCTTTGGTTCTGGCTTATCGGCAACAACTGCTTCTGTCGTCAATAATAATGCGGAAACTGAAGTTGCGTTTTGCAAAGCAGAACGGGTAACCTTGGTTGGGTCAACAATTCCGGCATCAATCATATCTTCGAATGTGCCATTAGCAGCGTTGTAACCAACACCTGGCTTTTCGTTCTTCAATTTGTTGACAATTACAGAACCTTCAACACCAGCATTTTCAGCAATTTGACGAACTGGAGCTTCTAGCGCGTTCTTTACAATGTTAACACCCGTTGCTTCATCGCCAGAAACATCTTTTTCAATTGCTTCAATATCAGGAATAACGTTTACCAAGGCTGTTCCACCACCTGGAACAAATCCTTCTTGGACAGCAGCCCGCGTCGCGTTCAAAGCATCTTCAATACGGTACTTCTTTTCCTTAAGTTCGGTTTCAGTAGCGGCACCTACCTTAACAACAGCAACACCACCGGAAAGCTTAGCCAAACGTTCTTGAAGCTTTTCCTTATCAAAGTCAGAAGTTGATTTAGCAATTGCTTGCTTAATTTGGTCCACCCGTTCAGCAATGGCATTCTTGTCACCACTACCGCCAACAATGGTGGTAGCATCCTTTGTAACCGTAACCTTGTTAGCTTGACCTAATTGATCAACAGTAACGTCCTTTAATTGCATCCCAAGATCATCGGAAATAACTGTTCCACCAGTCAAAATCGCAATATCTTGTAATTGAGACTTCCGCCGGTCACCAAAACCAGGCGCCTTAACAGCACATACGTTAAAGGTTCCCCGAATCTTGTTCAAAACAAGAGTTGGTAATGCTTCACCGGTAATATCATCAGCAATGATCAAGAGGGAACGACCTTCTTGGACAACTGATTGTAATAATGGAAGAATGTCTTGAATGTTGCTAATCTTCTTATCTGTAATCAAGATGTATGGGTTATCAAGGTCTGCTTCCATCTTGTCATTATCGGTAACCATGTATTGAGACATGTAACCACGATCAAAGCTCATCCCTTCAACCACGTCCACACTAGTTTCAACACCACGGGAATCTTCAATTGTAATGACACCATCATGACCAACCTTTTCCATGGCGTCAGCAATCAACTTACCAACTTCAGGGTTAGCAGCTGAAATTGAAGCGATTTGTGCAATGTCATCCTTGGTCTTAACATCATGGCTCATCTTGTGTAATGCTGCTACAGCAGCTTTAGTCGCCTTTTCAATCCCGCGCCGAACACCAACTGGATTAGCACCAGCTGTAACGTTCTTCATTCCTTCGTTAACAATGGCTTGGGTAAGGACAGTAGCAGTCGTGGTCCCATCACCAGCAATATCATTCGTCTTGGAAGCAACTTCAGCCACTAACTTAGCTCCCATATTTTCAAAGTGGTTGTCTAAGTCAATACTCTTGGCAATCGTAACCCCATCATTAGTGATTGTTGGTGAACCATAACTTTGTTCCAAAACCACGTTCCGTCCCTTAGGGCCAATTGTCGTCTTAACTGTATCCGCAAGCTTGTCAACACCAGCCATCATTGACTTACGTGCATC
>CAMXWI010000092.1 GCA_947252915.1 uncultured Lactobacillus sp. | reverse complement strand
GGCTTCACGTTAGTACCCGTTGGTTTTCAAAATCTTGGTGGTGGGACCGCCACTGCGAAATCATTCGGGAGTCCGCAAAACCTCGTCATCGGCTTTTTAACAATTATCGTGATCGTGCTCATTAACCGCTTTGGTAAGGGCTTCATCAAATCGATCGCAATCTTACTCGGTATTTTAATCGGTTCCTTTGCGGCCGCAGCATGGGGAATGGTTTCTACCCAGCCTGTTACCAGCGCCGCTTGGTTTCACCTCCCCCGCTTTTTCTACTTTGGTGTACCAGCATTTAACTCTGGGGCAATTATTACTATGATTCTGGTGGCCCTCACCACCATGATCGAATCCACCGGAGTTTACTTTGCCCTTGCCGAAGCCACGCACCAAAAGATTACCGAAAATGATATGAAACGTGGTTACCGTGCAGAAGGGATTGCTGCCATTTTGGGTGGTCTTTTCAATACCTTTCCATATTCAACTTTCTCTCAAAACGTCGGGGTCCTGAAGATGTCAGGCGTACGGTCACGACGGCCCGTTTATTACGCTGCGGTCTTATTACTAATCCTGGGTTTACTTCCCAAAGCCGGGGCATTAGCCACGATGATTCCCGATCCAGTTCTTGGTGGTGCGATGGTCGTTATGTTTGGAATGGTCGGCATTCAAGGGATGCAAATTCTTCACAAGGTTGATTTCTCCAAAAACAGTAATTTAATGGTGGCCTCACTATCAATTGGCCTCGGACTAGGTGTCACGGCCTATCCGCAAATCTTTCAACACCTCAACACAGAATTACAAATTATCTTGGGTAACGGAGTTGTGATGGGAAGTCTGGCGGCAGTAGTTCTAAACCTCATTCTTAATTTTGACGAATTTAAAAATTCAACGAAAGATTAATATTTACTAACACTCCTTATTTTTCGATCACCAAGCTATTAAAGGCGTATAATAGTTTTTGTACAGATCTAACTAAAGGAGTGTTTTTTATGGACAAATTTAATCGACTCAGCTCTGATTGTACGGCGATCATTGTCGGCAAGAAGGCTTCCATTGATGGTTCGACAATCATCGCGCGGGATGAAGACGCACATACAGCAATCAATACCAAGAAGTTTGTAGTTGTCCCCTCCCAAGATTATGATCTCACTTACGAATCAAAATACACCGGTCTTAAAGTACCAGTAAAGGGTCATGGATACCGGTACACTGCTACCCCAAATGGTAATCCAAGTGAAGGTGACTGGTTTGAAGCCGGGATTAACGAACAAAACGTGGCAATGTCCGCGACTGAAACTGAATTGACAAATCCACGGGTGCTTGGTCACGATCCATTGGTTGAAAATGGAATTGCTGAAGACGCGATGGTCACATTAGTTTTGCCATTCGTTAACAGTGCCCGAGAAGGGGTTCAACGATTAGGTAGTTTAATTGAAAAATACGGAACCGCTGAAACTAACGGGATTGCATTTAGTGATCAAAATGAAGTTTGGTATATGGAGACTGCTGGTGGTCACCAATGGGTTGCTCAACGGCTCCCCGATGACGCATATGCCATCTGTCCAAACATCATGGTAATCGAAAACATTGAATTTGATGATAAGGACAACTTCATGTATGCCGCTGGGATTCGTGATTTTGTTGAGAAATACCACTTAAATCCAAATCCGCTTGACTTTAACTTCCGCAATATCTTTGGTTCCCAAAATGAAGCAGATAGTTACTACAACACCCCACGGACTTGGTATGGTCAAAGACTGTTTAACCCGAGTGTTGAACAAGAACCAACTAGTCAAAATATGCCGTTCTGCCGCAAACCAGAAAAGAAAATTGCCATTGAAGATGTCCAGTTCTTCCTTAGCTCCCACTACAATGGCACGCAATACGATCCATTTGGTACTCACTCGTCCGGAAGCGAAGAGGATCAACAAAAGTTCCGTTCAATTGCTCTGGATCGAAACCAAAGTTCTTGCATTCTCCAATTACGGAATGATGTCCCAGCAAATATGGCGGCGATCCAATGGATTGCGTTTGGCTTCTACTGCTATAGTCCATACGTTCCGTTCTATGCAAACATCGTTGATACACCAGCTAATTACAAGTTTGCTCCGGACAAGTTCAACCTGGACAGTGCTTATTGGATGTACAAATTACTACCGGTTATCATCGAACCGAAGTATCACCAATTTATCAACCAAGTTAATGCTTACCGGGATGATGCCCAAAGCTACGTTGTTGGTCGTTTAGACGAAGTGGATGAACAAGCTAAAAACCTTTCCGGTGACGAATTGCAAGAGTTCTTAACAAACGAAAATATTAAGACGACCGATCACGTCACTGAAAAGACCACTGATTTAATCGATCAGCTCATTCACCAAACTTTATTATCATCTAAAATTGCCTTTAACTTAGGCGATGGGCTTTAAAATTAAACATTGATAATTGGAAAAGCTACGGTTGAAGTGGCTTTTCCTTTTTTGTATACTCAATGATAACAATTGGAGGAGTGATTGATTTATGGATAGATCAAAACTAAAACAAACTGCTTTGCTCTTGTTAAGGGGTAATTGGGAATGGGCAGTGATTTTATCATTATTAACCGCCATCATTGGAGGCTTGATTGCGGGCGCTACTAGAGGAATTGGCTCAATTATTGCTGGCTTAATTACTGCCGGATATGCCTTTACTTTTCTGGATCTGGTAGCGGGTAAAAAAGAAACCAACTACTTTTCTGCAATGTTTTCAGCATTTACCAACAGCCGACTGCTCCCGGTTTTTCTAACATGGTTATTGCAAACCATCTTTGTTTTACTATGGACGATCTTGCTGATTGTGCCAGGCATTATTAACTCACAGGCCTTTTTTATCGCCAAGGACATGGTTGATTCTGGGCGGGAAGTTCAAGCTACCGAAGCGATCACCAAGAGTAAGCAATTGATGGATGGTCATAAGTGGGAATTTTTTGTCTTACAGCTTAGTTTTCTGGGCTGGGCTATTCTGTGCATCTTTACCTGTGGAATTGGGTTCCTCTGGTTACGTCATTACATGCAAACCACAAACGCCCTTTATTATCGTCAATTAGCCAAGAATCGATTCCGGACATCTGCAGCAGACGCTACTGAAATGACTAACAATCTTGAAACGATGTAAATAGAAAAGGCACGCAAACTGCGTGCCTTTTTTATTTTTGATTATAAAAAGCGACTTGAATATCATCATCCGTCATGATTAATTTCGAGAGGCTGCCATTATCAGGGCGTTTTGTAACGTCATATTTTCCCTGTCCATAACGCTCAATCAAACTTAAGCAAGTATTACCATGACTCACCCAAAGAACATTCGCATCTGCTGGTAATTTTGCTTCACGAATTAATTTAATTCCCTGGTCCATCCGCTGCCAATACTGCTGATTATTTTCCGCATGGTGGAATGGATCAGCATCATGCAACCAATCTTTAGCCATCCCGATCGAATGTTTTGTTACAATCTCTTGAAACGTTTTGAGGCCATGGGGTGCTCCTGCTAAGTACCACGCCTGATCCATATTCGTCCCTTCATACACCCCGTAAAATTCCTCCCGGAAAAAGGGTGACACAATCGGTGCTTTGATCGAAGCAGCTTCATTCAGATTCAAAATGGTTTGACACGTTTCTTCCGCCCGCGGTAAATCCGAACAGAATGCCGCATCAAAATGAACGTTTTTCAACCGTTCGGCCGCCTGGCGAGCATCCGCTTTCCCCTGATCAGTCAGTGGTGAATTACTCCATCCCTGCAGCTTATTATAAATGTTGTAGTAGGTTTGCCCGTGACGAACCAGATAGATATTTCGTTTCATAATTTCCGCAACCTCCCTTATTTAAATTCATTCTACCACCCGATTTAAGAATCACTTACTAAATCGGGCATACTTTCTTCACAATTGCCAATTACTATAACAGTATGAAGGGAATGATTTTAATGAAATTAAGACAACCAAATCGTCAGACTGATATTGCTGCCGCCCAGATTATTAGTATGTCCAAGACCCACGTGGTCGTTAAAACGGAACAAGGACGGATCCTGCGCCTCTCCCTTTCACCACAACACCAACGGGACCAAGTTTTCCGTGCTGCCCTAAAAGATATTTGGCATAACAAAATTTGGATCCCGGTCAATACAAAATTACGGCAACTTTTCCGCTATGATTGGCTAACGGAGCCGGTCATGATTGATGATTAAGATTATGCAACAATTTAGGGTGGAACGCTTCTCAATAGCAGAATGTGTTAAAATAGGGATCGTTTAATTACCAACAACATTCTGGAACTGCGAGGAAATCACCTAATGAAAAAAATAGGTCAACTTGTGGACACCCGGATCGGCTTTTGCGGTCTCCTGGTCGTCCTTTTTTGGTTGAAGACGTTAATCGCGTACTTCACAGATTTTAAATTAGGGGCATCTGGAATCATCCAGTACGCAATTTTACTAATCAACCCCTTAGCAACGACAATCTTCCTATTTAGTCTCGCCTTTTATTTTAAACGGTCCCGGTTTTTCTACCCGGTATTGATGGGACTAGATCTGTCTCTTATACACATCTGACGCTGCCGACGATTGCTCTATTGTGTA
>CAMXWI010000091.1 GCA_947252915.1 uncultured Lactobacillus sp. | reverse complement strand
GTACCAAGGCAGCAACTGAGTCTACAACGACAATATCTACCGCACCACTGGCAATTAAGGCATCCGCAATCTCTAATCCTTGTTCCCCAGTATCCGGCTGAGAAAGTAATAAATTATCGATGTCGACCCCTAATGCTTCCGCATATTGTGGGTCTAAGGCATTTTCAGCATCAATGTAAGCGGCTGTCCCACCTTGCTTTTGAACTTCTGCTACTGCATGGAGAGCCACCGTAGTCTTACCAGAACTTTCCGGCCCATACATTTCAATAATCCGTCCACGAGGATATCCACCAATTCCAAGTGCGTCATCGATTGCTAAGGAACCACTCGACACTGATGCAATTTTGGTATCTGCTGCATCCCCCATTCGCATGATGGAGCCCTTACCAAAGTTTTTTTCAATTTTTTTAAGAGCATTATCTAATGCTGTCTTTCTTTGATCTGCCATTATTTTCCTCCTTAACAGGATCCTGTTTTAATAATATCAGTTTTTTATCAAAACACAAGCATTTTTCGAACCAATGTTCGAGCTAATCGAGAGATTTTAACAAATGTTCAATAGCCAGCAATCCGAGTTGTACGCTTTGCCGACGGATTGCTTGTCGTCCCATTTGCTGTGAAAGATGCAACTGCTTGGTGACCGTTTGTTGGCCATTTGCGATACCAATCCAAACTTCCCCTACTGGATGTCCTGCCAAGCCATCGGGGCCAGCCACTCCAGTAAAACCAATGCCTAAATTCGCACCAGTTAATTGACGTGAATGTTGCGCCATTGCACCTGCAACTTCCCCGCTCACTACACTGTGTTCATTAATTAACTCTTCTGGAATTCCTAGCAACTTAGTTTTCATTTCTGTAGCATAGGTAACAAAGCCCCCCGTAAACACTTCTGAAGCGCCTGGTACTGAACAAATTGTAGACTGGAACAAACCAGCCGTCAGACTTTCTGCAGCAGTAATCGTCATACCTAACTTTTTCAAATGCTTAACTACCTGGCTTGCTAAGGTCAGTCCTTCGCCACTTCCAAAATAATAACTTCCTAACTTACTAACAATCTGCTCCTCAGCTTGATCCAATAGTTGCTGAGCCGCGTCCACCGGACAATCAAAAACCGTTAACCGAACTTGGGTTTCATCGGGTTGAACATACGAAGTTGCAATCACCTTCGTATGTGTCCCTAAGATTTTCTGAATATCATCCATCAACGTTGATTCTGGATAACCAACAAAGTGTAATACCCGGTTCATGATGGTCCTGTCACTAGTCAACTGCTCTAAATGTGGTCGCAATGATTCAGTTACCATTGCCTGAAATTCACGTGGTGGCCCCGGCAGTACCACATAGGTATGATAATGATCACTAAAAATACTACCTAGTGCTAACCCAACAGGATTAGTTAAAGCCTGCCCACCTTTTAAGTAGTAAGCCTGACGAATATTTTCGGGACTCAAAGTAAGGTGCCGCTGGCGGAAGTCATCCTGCACAGTTTCCCAATACATGTCATCAAGTACTAAATCTGTATCTAGTGCCTGGGCAACACTTGCCATCGTCACATCGTCAGCTGTTGGCCCTAATCCTCCGCAAATAAAGATCAGTTGAGCACGTTGTTCGGCCTGTCTAATTGCAGTAACAATCCGTTTCCTTTGATCATCAACTGTCGTTTGCCAATAATTATGAATATCAAACTGACGCAATTGATCTGCTAAAAATCGGGCATTGCTATTAGTAATTTCACCTAAAGTTAGTTCCGTTCCGACCGAAATAATTTCTGCATTCATTTTATTAACCTCCTAACTTATATAAACGAAAAAAGCCGGTGAAATAATTAAATTTCACCAGTCTTTTTGTTAACTGCTCTACTTAAAACCATCTGCGAACACACCGCGTCCTTGGACGAAATAGTCAACTCCGGAGTAAATCGTGAAGAATAGACAGATGTATAACATAATTTCACCAAACGGAATATTCCAAATTGCAAAAATAGCATTATGAAGCAGCAAGAAAATAATGGCAATGAACTGCGTGGTCGTTTTAATTTTACCCGGCATCTTGGCAGCTAATACTTGACCATTTTGTTCCACGATTAACAACCGTAATCCGGTCACTGATAATTCACGCCAAATAATGATACAAGTAACCCAAGCTGGTACTGCATGACTAGCAGTTAAAACGATAAATGCTGTCATGACCAATAACTTATCTGCTAATGGGTCAGTAAACTTACCAAAATTGGTTACTAAGTGATCGCGACGAGCAATTCGTCCATCCAAATTATCAGTAATTGTTGCCGCAATGAACAGGATTGTAGCGATCAACTGAGCCACCGGAACTGTGGCCCCAAGAAACGTTACTGTCCCCCATGTCAGTGGCACAACCATTAAAATTAAGAAAAACGGAATAATTATTAACCGAACAATGGTTAATTTATTGGGTAAATTCAAGTTTCTTCCTCCTCATTATTGCCGAGTAGTAGTCTGTTGCGCAGTCCCGTTATTTCTTTGCGTAGTCGTTCCTTGGGTCCGACTAGTTTGGGTTGTGACATTGGACTGATTATTGTTCGTGCGTTGCGTACTTGAAACGGTTGAACTACTTGAACTACTGGAACTAGCTGTTTCATTACCAAGTAAAATCGTTACTACGCGGGTAGCTGGGTACCGATTATTATCCGTAAAGTCAAGTGTTTGATTGCCAATCTTAATCTTCGTAACCCGAGCATTACCAACTCGAATGGTAATACTGCGTGCATTCTTCGCTAAAGCAACTGTTTGCTTCCCATTAGCAGTCATCGTTCGACTCAACCGAGTGGTTCCATCAACCATCACACTGTTCGTTGATGTTCCAGTCGTCGTAATCTCTAAACTAGTGGCCTTAGAAAGTGCCTTAGTTGACCGGTAAGTTACCGCATTGGCAGTTCGTGAACTTTGCGTTAATTTAAGATCATCCTTTGCTTTTTTGGTCGTCTTTTTCGAACTGGATGAAGCTTTCTTTTTGCTAGATTCACCAGAAACTGAAACTGAACTGCTATCAATCTTGGAAGAATCATTATGGTTACGCGCGATTGCCGTTACCCAAATTGCTGCTAAAATCACCAAAACAATCACACTGATAATAATAGTTGGCAGATACTTACGCATGCCATCAATCCGTTTCACTGCTGTCGGCCGGTTACCGCTCCGCCGTGGCTCAACCGCTTCATTAAGATGTTCCGAATAATCAGCTGTTTTGGTCTTTGGCAGATAGTCATCGTACTCTTTCAATAATTCATTACCATTGAGACCAACCGTATTAGCATACTGCTTAATGAAAGCCCGGACGTAGAAATCTCCGGGTAACTCATCAAATTGCTCATCTTCAATTGCAATCAAATACCGCTTTTGGATTTTGGTAGCTTGTTGAAGATCATCAAGGGTAAAGCCATTTGCGACCCGTGCGTCTTTTAGTTTTTTTCCAATATTGAGCTTTTGTTCTTGTTCTTCACTCATTACTATGTTCCACACCCTTCTTTATTTAAACCAGAACCTAGTATAGCATACTTCGTCTAATGTAAATTCTAAAAATCTATTACATCTTTAACGGCTCAATCACGAAGTTTGTCCAACAATGCGGTTGAATAAATTGTTGACAGGCTTGGTAGAGATCATCGAGCTGAATTGATTGTAATAAGTCAATTTCATCAAAAACATTTAAATTACCAAAAAGAGCTGATGAATAACGATTTGCAATCGCTTCTGGAGAATTCAAACTCATAATGACCCGGCCAATGGCACCCCGTTTGGTGGCTATAAATTCATTTTTCATTACATCTAAATGATCGGTGGCAGATTGCAAAATATCCTCAATTTCACCAATAAATCGCTGCGGATCATCCGTATCGGAACTAATGGTTGCAAAATGAAAGCCCCGTTCCATTTCGAAACTGAAACCAAAAGAATCATCAATTACGTGCCGATTATACAGACGTAAATAATTGCTAGTGGTATCGTCAAAAATCATTTCTAACATTAATTCACAGGCTAACTTATAACGTAAACGTTCCCGATCATCCATAAATTGCTGGAGGCCCCGAATAGCAACCATCGCTTTGGGACGCTGAACCGCCATCCGCAAGTTCCCTGTGGCAACAACATCTGTTCCTTGCTCATCACTAATTAGCGGCGCTCGGTGAATGGAACGAATAATTGCCGCATGTTCCTTTTGACTCTCATAAACGGTTGCCATTGTCTCAGCAATGTCGATGTTACCAACTATAACTAAGCGTAAATTAAACGGTTGATAAAAGGTTTGGTAGCACTGCATTAACAATGCTGGTGTAATTTGCGCAATGCTAGATTCAGTTCCAGCAATATCAACGCTTATTGGATCATTTGGGTATAAATTCGCTAACGCTCCCGTATATAATCGTGAATCCGGATTATCGTTATACATGCGAATTTCCTGTCCAATGATTCCTTGTTCTTTCGCCACACCAGTTGCTGAAAAATAGGGTGTTTGAACAAAATCCAACAAAGTTGTCAAATTTTTTTGGATATTTTGCGTTGTTGAAAATTGATAGCTAGTTTGCGTATAGCTAGTAAAAGCATTTGAATCAGCCCCTAACTCACCAAATAAATCAAACGCATCGTAATTC
>CAMXWI010000090.1 GCA_947252915.1 uncultured Lactobacillus sp. | reverse complement strand
TACACAATAGAGCAATCGTCGGCAGCGTCAGATGTGTATAAGAGACAGGTTAGGATGTTCGGATTTTGATCCGATTGAAACACTCACGTTTTTTAATAAGTTAAAGAATCCGTCAACTGGTGAGTTATTTAATCAATTTCCCTTATGGGACATTGATTGAATGATTATTTGTTGCCCTAATAAGGCTTGATACAACTGGTATTGGTATCGCCAACCTTAGTTGGAATGCAGAATGGGGTACTACCTTGTGGTAATTTATGAAATAAGCCAGCATCGTGTTAACTAAATCCATATTAGGATGCGTTTAAGTCACGTAAGCGACGATGGAACTGTTGTTCTTATCGATAACTGGTAATAAGTATCCCTTAGCCTTTTCATTAATCTCCATACCGTTTCTTGGCAATATGTGAAACCTTACTTCTATAGATAATGCCACATTCGTCGATAACCATAGGTTCCTTTACTGAGTTTAAATTGCTTCGTAATTCCTCGTTTGGCCTGACGATACTTGTAAATCCGCTGTGCGGCTTCAAGCCGTTCGTAGAACGTAGATCGTGGAATGCTAAAATATATGGATACTTGGTTCTAAGATCTTGAATTGCTAGTGCTTGTTCTTACCGCACTGCTGTCTTAGAGCTTGCAATGGTTTAAAATGTTGATCTCCATTTTTTGATTGGCTACCTTTGCTTCTAGATCGGCAATTGTTTGCTTACACTTTTCTTCTTTAGTGGGGTTAATAGTTGATTAATGTTTTTTATTCATGGCTTTAGCTGGTTGACCTTTAAGGTTTTGAACGCAGACCAACGATCTCTTCATTTTTCCACAAACGAACTTGTGATGGATGTAGATTAAATTTAATGGTCACTTTTTATGAACTTAATTCGTGCATGCGATAGTTAATGGACCACTTGAAGTTTACAGTCAAACGAATAACTATGATGGCCCTTTTGGGGAGCTAAAATGTCATAACCATGTGATTGAACTTCATGGACCCAGGTCCTTAATTCTTTTCAAGAACGCATACCGAATTGACGACAAGCCACCGAATCGTTATGACTTTTATTAAAATACTCCTGAACTGCATTAACTTTAAATTGATATGGATATTTAGACATAATAAATACCCCCAGAATCGTTAGATTTGTGTCTAACAATTCTAGGGCACTTAATTTATAAGGTATCAACCCTAAGGGTATTGTATAAGTTTCTTTTTGTTATGCCACCCCGCTAAGTTTTTGCTTAGCCAGAGCACAGCAGTAAATTACAACTTCAATCACGACAATAAAGAAACTCACTGGCCAGTTAGTTAAGTAACCAAGGAACAGTCCTAACCAAGTTCCTAAAAGTGAAAAAAGAATGGCTAAACCAATCATCTTGGCAACACCATGGGTAAAATACTGTGCACTAGCAGCTGGTAATGTTAATAAAAGCTGATTGTTATTTGGTTTGAGCCTGTAAAAAATTATTAACCGTCAAACCGTACCAATAAATTTTCGTGATCGATATTAGTAACCAAGCCCATATTTCCCGGCAGACTTTTTACCGGAATTTCAAAAGCAAAGACGATGTGATTAATCAGTATGTTATTTCCTTACTAAAGAAATACACTGATTGGATCTTGCAAGTTAACCTCAATCGAGTAGGAGATAATTGATTAATTCAATTATCGACCTCTCACACCACCGTACATACGGTTCCGTATACGGCGGTTCGACAACTTAATCACTTTGAATTGACTGGAGCGTCTTAGACATATTCATTAGTCCAAGATGTTCCAGTTTTCTGTTGGCTAGAGAATAATTTAGCGTCTTACTGTGTGCTGTTCGCCAGCAACCCTTACGGGTACTAGCGAAAATATACGCATCATGGTAGGACAAACCTAACTTTTGTAAGTTAGTAACCTTAGTTTTGAACTTCTTCCATTGTTTCCAGATATATTGCCTTATTCGCGACCTTAACCATTGGTCAAGGCGTTGAATAAAGCCAGTTAGTTTCCCAATTGAGTAGTATTGAAGCCACCCTCGCATTTTCCGATGGATCTCCTCAAACATTCTTGTCAGAGACACTCCGCGATTACGCTTGGTCAATAGTTTCAATACCTGCTTAACGCGCTTTTGCGATTGCTTAGCTGGTCGAGCATAGGCACCATTTCAGTCTACGCCTGGTGAGAAGCCAAGAAACTTCAAGCGCAAGGGGCTACCAACTTTCGTTTTATATGGATTAACTTTGACCTTCAACTTCTTTTCAAGAAATAGGGTAATGCTTCGCATTACTCGTTCTCCGGCCCGTTGACTTTTAACATAGATGTTACAGTCGTCCGCATAACGCACAAATTGGTGACCACGTCTGATCAACTCTTTGTCCAACTCATTGAGGTAAATATTCGCTAGTAATGGCGACAGTGGCCCGCCTTGTGGAGTGCCTTTGTCACTCATAGAGAAAAGCCCATGGTCTAAAACACCGCTAGTTAGGAACTTGAGTATTAACTTTAGTGTCCATGGGTCATCAATATATTGTTGGAGGTATTTAATCATCAAATCATGGTTGACATTGTCAAAATAGGCCTTGAGGTCTAAGTCGACTACTCGTCGGTACCCCTGATTATATAGATCAACTACTCGCGCGATTGCGTCTTGGGCACCCCGTTGAGGGCGAAAACCAAAACTATTATCTGAGAAAACCCGCTCAAAGATGGGCGTTAGGATTTGGGCAACAGCCTGTTGGACCAAACGGTCCACAACCGTCGGTATACCAAGTTTTCTTATCCCACCATTAGGCTTCGGAATCTCTACCCGCTTGACTGGTGACGGCTTATAACTACCATCACGCAAACGAGAGATTAATTCCCTTTTGTTTTCTTTAAGGTACTGCAGAAGGTCAAAGACAGTCATACCATCAATGCCCGCGGCACCTTTATTTCTCTTAACTCGCAAATAAGCCTGGTTAAGGTTATTGCGGTCCAAGACTAAGTCTTGGATCGTGACACTCATGCCTTTACCTTCACCATAATCGGTACTACGCGCCCTTGTGTACTTTCGGTTTTCCAAACCGATCCTCGACAAGTGGTCAGCTTGTATTTCTGTTTTCTGCGATTGTCGCACCTGATTACACCTCCGATATAAGTTACTAGTTATTGTCGTTCAGTCCTTTGTCCGATTGATCGGACTACTATGACCTCGGCTGACTTCTGACCTACTCAACGCTACATCACTGCACCGCTTGTTTCTGTGGAACTTCCTTCATTCCTCTTGTCGGAAACGTGTAGGTCAGACCTCCCCGGGTAAGAATATTAACTTTCGTACCATGTCACCGTTAGCTTTACTGAAAGCACCTTCGAGTAGTATTGGACTTCAGTTTGGTTTGCAACCTTATCCAGCTACTTTCAGCCTTATAGCTACTTCTTGTTCATCGGTGCAGTACTTTGCCTTAGACTTCCTTCAGATTCCACCTCACGGTGGACACCCTTGTCCTCGACGCATGGTTCCGACTACTACGGCCCATAACGGACTTTCACCGCCTAGCTAACACCCATGCCAGGCGCACAAACCTATAAAGAAGTCATCGATGACTTCTTTACTTACTGGCCAGCTCAC
Organism: uncultured Lactobacillus sp.; assembly: GCA_947252915.1. Classification (GTDB taxonomy): domain Bacteria; phylum Bacillota; class Bacilli; order Lactobacillales; family Lactobacillaceae; genus Limosilactobacillus. Next base: position 1,089 of record CAMXWI010000090.1, on the reverse strand, counting down.
TCAGCTAAATTGGCTTTGTTGATTAAAGCTGGTTTAAGCTATAAGATCTTGGATAATGCTAACCAAACGATGCCAGTTTTCTTTCGACGTTTCCATCTCCGCCACCCCAATGTTGCTTGACACGTCGATGTCAATAACGATACCAAAGTTGAATATATGACCCGCATTGCTGTCGGTATTTTCTGTAATACTTTTTGCTTATGGTTAGCCCAGCCGACGTCGATCACCATTCAAAATTTAGCAATCCTCGTCAAACATGATTTAAAGCAACTGGGCAATTACTAGTGGCCGAGAAATGCTAAAATAGAGTTGAGTTAACAATTATGAAGGGAGAAGTGTCAATTGGATAGTGAAATTATTGCCCAGCCATTGGTGACCATCACCAACGCCATTTGGAGTTTTAATACTGAATTACACCGACCACAATTACTATTGATTAAGCGGGCAGATGAACCTCTAAAGGGACATTGGGGCCTCCCCGAAACCCTCTTGCGGAGTAAAGAGAGTGCCGACGCGGCCTGCATTCGTCTAATTGACGATAAAATTGGCCTGCAAGTTCCGATGAATTCAACCGAACAACTGGCCACCTTTACAGATCCCAAGCGGGTTACGGGAACTCGGGCACTGGCACTCGCCTATATGACCTATTTACCATCAACCCCAAAATTGCATCCAGGGTATGGGGCCACAGATGCCCAATGGTTCGTGCTTGATAAAGATCAGGGCAACTATGTGATCACCCATGACCAACAGGAGATTATCCTAAGTCCCGCCGGTCACCTGGCATTTGATCATATTCAAATCATTACCACCGCCATTAATCGGATTAAAAACAAGCTGGACTATCAACCCCAAATTCTTCGGATCTTAGGTAATACCTTTACCCTGCGCCAAGCGCGCGAAGTCTTTGCGGCTTTCTTAGGTACGACAATTGACAAGATTGATAATTCCAACTTTAAGAAAACTCACAACCGCCTCTTCAAAGAAGTCGGGGCCGCCACTTTGAACCATTCTGGGCGGCCACCAAAGCTCTACCAACTTAACTAAAGAGCATCATTTACATTTTGCTGTAAAGTGTTTATACTAGGC
>CAMXWI010000089.1 GCA_947252915.1 uncultured Lactobacillus sp. | reverse complement strand
GGCTGGTGGTGATGGTGGCCGTGGTGGTAGCATCATTTTGAAAGTTGATGAAGGGCTTCGCACTTTAATGGATTTTCGTTATCACCGAATTTTTAAAGCAAAGAATGGTGGAAACGGAATGAGTAAACAGATGACCGGGGCAGATGCCAAGGATACGGTCATTCCAGTCCCACAGGGCACGACGGTTCGAGATCTTGATACAGGTGAAATTGTGGGAGATCTTGTAAAAAATGGTGATGAATTAGTAATTGCCAAAGGTGGCCGTGGCGGTCGGGGCAATATGCGATTTGCTTCCGCTAAAAATCCAGCCCCTGAAATTGCCGAAAATGGTGAACCAGGTGAAGACCACTACTTAGAGCTGGAACTCAAAATGCTAGCGGATGTTGGACTAATTGGGTATCCTTCAGTCGGTAAGTCAACCTTGTTATCAGTAGTCACAGGCGCTAAGCCGAAGGTGGCAGCTTATGAATTTACTACCTTAGTTCCTAATCTTGGGATGGTAATGCTCCCAGATGGTCGTGACTTTGCGATGGCGGACATGCCGGGCTTGATTGAGGGCGCCTCTAAGGGTGTTGGTTTAGGTCTACAGTTTTTACGTCATATTGAACGAACACGGGTCCTCTTACATTTGGTAGATATGGGCAATGAAGATCCTGAGCAAGCGATGGAGCGTTTTCGGTCAATCAATCATGAATTAGCAAGCTATGATCCTGAATTATTAAAACGACCGCAATTAATTGTGGCAACAAAGATGGATTTACCAAATTCGGTGGAAAATTTGGAGAAGTTTAAAAAGATGCTAGCTGATGATCAGACGTTACCAGAAGTTCCTGAAGTATTCCCAATTTCTGCTGTCACCCACTCTGGAATTAATGATTTAATGAAAAAGACAGCTGCAGTTCTGGATGCTGCCCCAGAATTCGATAGCGAAAGTCACGATAAACAGTCAATTACTCACTATGGCTTAAAGAAAGTTGACCAGGATGAACCTGAGTTTAATATTTCTCGTGATGGTGACGGTACTTGGGTACTCTCAGGTGCTAAGTTAGAAAAACTATTTGCCATGACAAATATGGGTCATGAAGAAAGTCAATTACGTTTTGCTCGCCAATTACGGCATATGGGAGTTGACGAGGCTCTCCGTGCTAAGGGAATCCAAGATGGTGATCAAGTCCGGATTGATGACTTTGTTTTTGAATTTCTTCAGTAGAATTAGAAAGTTGGTATAAGGATGCAAATTGAATTTTTGGGTACGGGTGCCGGTTCGCCAAGTAAACAGCGGAATGTGTCTAGTTTGGCATTACGCTTATTAGAAGAGCGTAATGCAATCTGGCTTTTCGATGTTGGTGAAGCAACTCAGCATCAAATTTTAAATACCACAATTCGTCCGCGAAAAATTGAAAAAATTTTTATAACCCACCTCCACGGGGACCATATTTTTGGCTTGCCAGGTTTATTAAGCTCGCGATCATTTCAGGGAGGGAATGAACCATTAACCATTTATGGACCAGTTGGGATTAAAGAGTTTGTCCAAACGACACTCCGGGTTAGTGAATCACGGTTGAGTTACCCGATCAAGTTTGTAGAAATTACTGATGATGGGCAACTTTTTAGTGACCAAACATTCACAGTTTATGCCAAAAAGCTTGACCATAAGATTGCTTGTTTTGGCTACCGAGTAGTTGAACACGATCATCCGGGCGAATTACAAGTTGCTAAATTGAAGAAATTAGGAATTCCATCAGGGCCGTTGTATGGTGAATTGAAACAGGGAAAAGAAATTCAATTAAGTGATGGAACCATCTTAAATGGCCAAGATTTTATTGGTGCACCACAAAAGGGCCGGATAGTGGCCATCTTAGGTGATACACGGAAGACTAAAAATGCTATTGCGCTTGCAAAAGATGCGGATGTTTTAGTCCATGAAAGTACCTTTGGCAAAGGTGAATCGAAATTAGCACATAATTATTACCATTCAACAAGTGCACAAGCTGCACAAATTGCTAAGCAAGCTCATGCCAAAATGTTATTGCTAAATCACATTTCTGCAAGGTATGTAGGTAAGGCTGCTTATGGTCTTGCATATCAAGTTCGGGATATTTTCCCTAATACCCGAGTAGTAAATGACTTTGATGTTTATGATATTCCATTTAAAGGAGGTCAACCTAAATGATGCGCAGATTACAGTCACTACGACTATTAAAAAATAAGATTGTGTTGATTACCGGTGGTTCCAGTGGAATTGGTGCTCAATTGGCATTGGAGGCCGCTCATCGGGGAGCAATTGTTGTTGTATGTGCTCGTAATAAGGAAAAATTGGAAGAAGTAGCCCATAAATGTTTAATTTTATCGGGTCGGCCTTCTTTTGCATATGAATTGGACGTTACTGACCCTGACCAGACTGATCAAGTGTTGGATCAGGTGCGCCATGAAGTCGGCGAAATTGACGTATTGGTAAATGCAGCTGGTTTAGGTGAAATGGTACCGGTCGTTAACCAAAATCGCAAATCTATGGCGAAGATGGTGAACGTCAATTTATTAGCAACCATGTATCTTAGCCGGTGTGTTGCTAAGCAAATGATGGATCAAGGCTATGGGGCGATTATTAATGTGGCTTCATTAGCAGGGAAGTTACCAACGCCAAACAGTGCGGTTTATTCAGCTACTAAGGCGGGAGTCATTCAATTTGATAATATTTTACGGATGGAAGTTGCGGACTATGGGGTACAAGTGTTGACAGTAAATCCAGGCCCGGTTGCTACTCATTTCTTTGCAGCTGCAGATCCTGATGGTAGTTACTTATCACATGTACCATCCTGGATGATTATTGAGCCTGACTCACTAGCCAAGACTGTGTGGAATAATGTCGGATATAAAACACGTGAAATCAACGTGCCAGGATATACTTCAGCAATTGGTTGGCTTTACCAAGTGATGCCGGGAATTGGTGATTGGGCAATTAAAAAGTTTTTTGATTTTCAACAAAACAAGGATCTTTTATAAAAAATCGAATGCATTATTAGGTGCGGTTTGTAAATCATTTAATAATGGTTCATCAGGAGCGTGAAAACGACGTCCAAAAGACATCGGCCACGCTCCTTCATTACTTTTAGGAGAATTACAATGCTAGAAACTAAATATGAGTGGCAAAGGGTTGCCAATCAAGATGCGGATCTCGTTAATAACATTAAAGAACAGTGCCAAATTAGTGCAGCATTAGCGAATTTACTGGTTGCCCGAGGCTTTCAATCAGTCCATGAAGTACAACTTTTTTTAAAACCACAACTTCAACAAATTCAGCCGCCGGAGAAATTTCATGATATGGATAAAGCGGTCGCAAGAATCACTCAGGCGATTAAACAAGGTGAGCAAATCACGGTTTATGGTGATTATGACGCTGATGGCATGACAGCGACTGCGGTGATGTTTGAAACACTAGAGTCGTTAGGAGCCAAGGTTAATTATTATATTCCGGATCGCTTCAAGGATGGTTACGGACCGAATCTGGATGCTTATCAACGATTAATTACGGATGGCACTCAACTGTTGGTAACTGTTGATAATGGGGTGACCGGTAAAAAAGAAGTTGCATTTGCCCATGATCAAGGGGTGGATGTAGTTATTACTGATCACCACAGTTTACCGGTAGAACTTCCCGATGCCGTGGCGATTGTTCATCCCCAGTACCCCGGAGATCAGTATCAATATGGTGATTTATCTGGAGTGGGGGTAGCCTTTAAAGTGGCTTGGGCCCTCTTGGGCGAATTTCCAACGGAATTACTAGATTTAGTGGCCATTGGAGAGATTGCTGATCTCGTTTCAATGGCCAAAGAAAATCACGTTTTAGTTAAGTTTGGCATTCAACAATTACAAGCGGGACTTCGACCAGGGATTAAAGCATTACTAAAGATTGCGGGTATTCAAGAACAATCCTTGACCAGTCAGGATGTTAGTTTTAAATTAGCCCCACGGCTCAATGCTTTAGGTCGGATTGCTAATGGTAATGATGGTGTCAAGTTGTTAACGACGGTTGATGAGGATACAGCTGAACAACTAGCCAAGGATGTTGATCAATGTAATCGTCAACGTCAGGAGTTGGTTGAACAGATTACCCAGGAGGCGCTACAAAAAGCACAAGCTCCTGACAATCTTAGGCGACGGACGTTACTAATTGTTGGTCACGATTGGCATCAGGGCGTTTTGGGGATCGTTGCTAGTCGATTAGTTGAAAAAACAGGTAAGCCGACAATCGTGGCTAGTGTTAATCATGGTGAACTGGTGGCGAAAGGATCTGGTCGAAGTGTCGATGGATATGATCTGTTTGCAGCGCTTGATCCCCATCGTAAATTACTTACTGCTTTTGGTGGACATGTAATGGCTTGTGGAATGTCGTTTATGATTACCCAAGTTCCAGCAATTGCTAAAGTGCTCGAACAAGCAGCTCAAGAACAACATTTGGATGCTAATCAAAAACCGCGCTTAATGATTGCGGGAACTTTGCAGCCTGACGAAATTACCGAGAAGTTATATCAGCAAATTCAACAATTGGCACCCTTTGGTCCAGATAATGAAGAACCCATTTTTGAAATTACTGATCCAATTATCACTAGCAAACGTCAAATGGGAAAAAATAACGAACACCTCAAATTTACTTTAAAAGGTGCTCGGCAGTCGTTGGATGTCTTAGCATTTGGCAAAGG
>CAMXWI010000088.1 GCA_947252915.1 uncultured Lactobacillus sp. | reverse complement strand
CTGTTGGGATTCCTGGTGTGGTTGTTGACGGAATGGATGCCCTGGCGGTTTATACTGCAGCTAAGCAAGCGCGTGATTACATTGTTGCTGGAAATGGTCCAGTCATGCTAGAGACACTGACTTACCGGTACGGTCCTCACACCTTATCAGGCGATGATCCAAAGCGCTACCGGACAAAAGAAGAGGAAGATGCTTGGCATGCTAAGGATCCATTAACTAGAATGCGTAAATTCCTAACCGCTAAAGGAATCTGGAATGAAGAACAAGAAACAGCATACGAAAAAGAAGTTGAAGCAGAAATTGATGACGCAATCCATGAAGTTGAATCTCAACCAGCGGAATCAGTAACTGAGTATCTTAAGAATGAATTTGTAGAAACGCCACCAGCAATTCAAAAACAAATTGACGAATATACAGCAAAGGAGGGCAAGTAATCATGGCTAAATTAACAATGATTAAAGCAATTACCAACGCCCTAGATGAAGAATTGGCCCATGACGATCAGGTGCAAATTTTTGGTGAAGATGTTGGTAAAAATGGTGGTGTTTTCAGAGCTACCGATGGTCTGCAAGCAAAGTATGGAAAAGATCGGGTTTATGATACGCCGTTAGCTGAATCCGGTATTATTGGGTTAGCCAATGGATTGGCAATGCAAGGCTTCCGCCCCGTTCCTGAAATTCAATTTATGGGCTTTGTTTTTGAAGCATTCGACCAAATCGCTGGTCAATTAGCACGTGAACGGTTCCGGATGGGAGGATCACGGAAGTATCCAGTCACCATTCGAACGCCATTTGGTGGTGGTGTGCACACTCCAGAACTGCACTCAGATAGTTTTGAAGGCTTGGTTGCACAAGTTCCTGGATTACGCGTGGTTGTCCCAAGTGGTCCCTATGACGCCAAAGGACTTTTGATTTCTTCCATTCGTTCTGACGATCCGGTTATTTTCTTGGAACACATGAAGTTATATCGTTCTGTGAAGGAAGAAGTTCCAGAGGATGCCTATACAGTACCGTTGGATCAAGCGGCCGTAAAGCGGGAAGGAACCGATGTTTCAATTATTACTTATGGTTACATGGTTCAAGCGAGTCTTAAGGCTGCCGATCAACTGGCCAAGGAAGGTATTAATGCGGAAGTTGTTGATTTGCGAACGATTGCCCCATTAGATGAAGACACAATTCTCGCCTCCGTGAAAAAGACTGGTAAGGCGGTTCTGGTTCAAGAAGCACAACGTCAAGCCGGTGTTAGTGCTCAAGTAGCCGCCTTAATTGCGGAAAAGGGAATATTATCATTGGATGCCCCAATTAAGCGGGTGGCAGCTCCAGATACGCCATATCCATTTAGTCAAGGTGAAACGGCATGGTTGCCAAATACGCAAGATATTGTTGATGCCGTTAAAGAAACCGTTAATTTTTAATGAGGTGAACAAAGAATGAGTGAGAAATACCAATTTAAATTGTCAGACATTGGTGAAGGAATGGCCGAAGGGACTGTCGGTGAATGGCATGTCCAAGAAGGCGATACCATTAAGAAGGACGATGATCTCGTTCAAATTGAAAACGATAAGTCCGTCGAAGAACTGCCATCACCCGTGGATGGAACAATTGATAAGATTCTTGTCCCAGCAGATGAGACTGCCGAGGTTGGTCAACCATTAGTAGAAATGACGGTTGCTGATGGACTCGGCAATGTTGACGCGACTGCTGCGCCAGCTAAAAAAGCAGCAGCTCCGAAGCAAAGTGACAATAGTGCCAATGGCCAGGACATTTATGAATTTAAACTCCCAGATATTGGTGAAGGAATGGCCGAAGGAACTGTTGATGAATGGCATGTCAAAGTTGGCGATACCATTAAAAAAGATGATGACCTGGTTCAAATTGAAAACGATAAATCTGTTGAAGAATTACCATCACCCGTTGACGGAACAGTGCTAGAAATTTTGGTTCAACCAGATGAAACAGCCGAAGTTGGCCAACCACTCGTTAAGCTTTCGGTAGCTAAAGGGTTGGGTAACGTTAGTGGTTCAGCTGCTACGAGTACTCCAGCTCCGCAGGTTCCTGCTGCTTCAACAAATGATCCTACTGAAGCTGTTGCACCAGCTCAGGCAGACCACTCTGTGCCAGTTTTGGCAATGCCGGCAGTTCGTAAGTTTGCCCGCGATAATGACGTTCAATTAACGGCTGTCAAGGGAACCGGTCGCCATGGTCAAATTTTGAAGAGTGATGTTGAAGCATTTATGAAGGCACCATCATCAGCTGTTGCTTCATCAACCACTTCCAATGCAACAGCGTCAGCTGAACCTGCACCCGCAAGTGTAGATAGCGCATGGCCAACGCACGCTGAGAAGATGACACCAGTGCGGAAAGCTACGGCGAAGGCAATGATTAAGTCAGCATCAGAAATTCCAATGATTCATCTCTTTGATGAAGTTAATGTGGATAAACTCTGGGATCACCGTAAGAAGTACAAGGAATTGGCGAAGGAACATGGTGTTCATTTAACCTTTATGGCTTATATGACCAAGGCATTAGCGGTAATTATGAAGGAATTCCCAGTCTTTAACGCTACTGTAGACATGGATAATCACGCTATTAACTACCGTGACTACATCAATGTTGGAATTGCTACGGATACTGATCGTGGGTTGTTTGTACCAAATGTTAAGCATGCTGATTCACGTAGCTTGTTTGCGATTGCCAAGCAAATTTCGACGAACACCGCAAAGGCCAAGGATGGTAAGCTAAGTGCCGATGACATGGGACACACCGGAATGTCAATTACGAATATTGGCTCTATTGGTGGTGGCTTCTTTACCCCATTGATTAACTGGCCTGAAGTAGCGATTTTAGGTATGGGGAAGATTTCTCCAGAACCAATTGTCGAAAATAATCAGGTTAAGATTGCCAAAGTGCTTAAACTTTCACTGGCAGTGGATCACCGCATCATTGATGGTGGAACTGCACAACGGGCAATGAACCGATTAAAGGAATTATTAGCAGATCCAGAACTACTGTTAATGGAAGGGTGATTGAATAATGGTTGTAGGCGATTTTCCAATTGATTTAGATACGGTTGTAATTGGTTCTGGTCCTGGTGGTTACGTTGCTGCGGTTCATGCTGCCGAATTAGGCCAAAAGGTAACAGTGATTGAAGAAAATGATCAACTTGGTGGGGTTTGTCTCCGGGTTGGTTGTATTCCTTCAAAAGCGCTAATTCAAGTTTCCCATGATTATCAGACGACGTTGCATTCTGCAGATGAAGGAGTTAATGCGAGTGGTGTTGATTTAGATTGGTCAAAGGTCCAAGGATATCGCGGTTCAGTTGTCCAGCGAATGACTAATGGGGTGGCCTACCTCTTTAAGAAAAATAAAATTGATGTGATTCATGGACGGGCCTTTTTGAAAGATCAACATAGTTTACGGGTAATTAAGGGTGATAGTGCACAAACTTATACCTTCAAGAACTTAATCATCGCGACAGGCAGTCATCCAATCGAAATTCCAGGGTTTAAGTTTAACGGCCTGGTGATTGATTCGACAGGTTTGTTAGAGCTTCAACAACAGCCAAAAGAGTTAGTAATCATTGGTGGTGGCTACATTGGTTGTGAACTAGCATCAGCATATGCCAACTTTGGGACCCACGTTACCATCTTAGAAGGAACTGACGCTATCCTGCGAAACTATGAAAAGGATGTTGTTAAGATTGCGCAGAAGAACCTTGAAAAGCGTGGGGTCACCATTGTTACTAATGCCATGGCAAAATCAGCGGTTGATGATAGCAATGGAGTTACTGTAACCTATACCTTAAATGATCAGGAAGAAACCGTTAATGCTGATAATGTCTGTGTTGCAGTTGGTCGGCGACCAAATACCAAGGACATCGGTTTAGAGCAGGTTGGCATTCAAACTGATCAACGGGGATTAATTAATGTTGATGCCCAAGGACGGACCAACATTGATAATATTTATGCAATTGGTGATATTGTTGCCGGGGCCGCACTTGCTCATAAGGCAAGTTATGAAGGAAAAGTCGCTGCTGAAGCAATTGCCGGTCAAAAATCAGTGGTTGATTACCGTGCAATGCCAGCGGTTTGCTATGTTGATCCAGAAATTGCGACGACTGGATTGACCGTTGCCGAAGCTAAGGATCGGGGCTTGGATGTCAAATCAGCTAAGTTCCCATTCTCTACTAATGGCCTGGCAGTTTCTATGCACGCACCAGATGGCTTTGTTCGACTCGTCTTTACCAAAGACCAATCACAAATCGTGGGTGCTCAAATTGTCGGTGCGGATGCCTCTGATTTGATTAGTGAACTTACACTAGCGATTGAATCTGGTGCAACGGTTGAAGATGTGGCTTTGACTGTCCACCCCCACCCGTCACTTTCTGAAGCAATTATGGATAGTGCAGATGTTGGTCTTGGGATGCCAACGAATATTTAATACAATGGAAAGAGAATTAAAGTAATGCAATATTTAGCAATGAAAAGTCATGACATTCGTCGTAATCTAGCTACTGAACAATATTTAATGAATAGTGACCGAATTAAGCCACCATTTATGTTGTTCTACATCGAGCAAGGTTGTATTATTGTTGGACGGAATCAAAATACCCTCGAAGAAATTAATCAACAATATTGTGAGGAACATGGGGTAACAGTTACCCGACGGCTTTCCGGTGGGGGTGCAATGTACCAAGACCTTGGTAACTTGTGTTTTAGTTTTGTGGTCCCAGC
>CAMXWI010000087.1 GCA_947252915.1 uncultured Lactobacillus sp. | reverse complement strand
TCCTCGCAACCGTCTCGTGGGCTCGGAGATGTGTATAAGAGACAGATATTACATTACAGACCAAGGACATATTGAAAATGCTGATCATCATAGATTAAAGCCATTCGATAACGGGGAAGGATATTTAACAATAAGTTTATCGTCAAATGGGCATAGGAAAAACTTTTATATTCATAGGCTTGTTGCCATGAAATTTATTGACAATCCTAACTTGTTACCAGAAGTAAATCATAAAGATGGAAATAAGAAAAACAATTCCGTAAGCAATCTTGAATGGGTATCAAGGAAAGAAAATGTTCATCACGCAATTAAAACTGGATTAACACCAACAGGCAGCAGAAGTTGGAATGCAAAACTAACCAGTGATCAAGCAGAATTAGTTTTTGATGCTTACTGGTGTGGGATTTCGGTTCTTGAAATTATGAACGCTTTAAATATCAGTCGGCATACAGTTTGTGATATTGCAAAAGGCGACGCTTACAAAAATGAAACCAAGAAACGATTAAAGGAGTTACAAGACAATGATTAATCGAACAGTATTAACTGGACGCTTAACTGATGATCCGGAGCTACGTTATACGAATCAAGGTACCGCTGTTGTGGCCTTCCGCTTAGCTGTTAATCGTCAGTTTCGTAATCAAGATGGCAGTCGTGATGCTGACTTTATTAACTGCGTTGTGTGGCGTAAATCTGCTGAGAACTTTGCCAATTTCATGCATAAAGGCTCACTAGTTGGCATTGATGGCCGATTATCAACCCGTAATTATGAAAATAAGCAAGGGCAAAAAGTTTATGTAACGGAAGTGACCGTTGAGAATTTCGCCTTACTGGAGTCAAGAAAAAACAATCAGGGAAATTACAACGATCAGCAAGACAACTACAACAATAATGTTAATCAATCAGCATCAAACCAGCAGGGCGAGAATGTCGATCTAAGCACGTTACCGTTCAATAACGATGAAACTAACGGAAGTGCAGTAGATACCGATGACGTGCCATTTTAGGAGGTATAGGAATGGCAAAGATTAAAAAGGTATATCAAAAAGGTTTTACTACCGTTGATAATACAATTCTTAATGATGAAGTAGCTTCGTGGAAAGCCAAGGGCCTTTTTACTTATTTATGGTCTAAACCTGATAACTGGAATTACAGCGTTAAAGAAGTTTCAAAGCATGCTAAAGATGGCCGTGACTCAACCAGCGATGGTGTTCAAGAACTTGAAGAACTAGGTTACTTAAAGCGTGAACAAACAAACGAAAAAGGTAGTTTTGGCAGTAGTGTATGGACGTTATCTGAAAGACCTATCTTTAAGAATCAAGCCAAGACTAAAAAAGAAGAAACACCGAAGCCGGATAAATCGTTAACGGAAAATCCGTCAACGGGAAACCCGAGCACGGATTTATCGTCATCGGAAAAATCGTCGACGGAAAATCCGGCACTACTAAATACTGACTTACTAAATACTGATATTACTAATAACGGAGTAACTAATCATGAATCCCCTAAAGCCCCCAAGGGCGACGATCCATTTCGATTAGCTCAAGAGTTGAATATCAACGTCAGCGGTGGCACACATATGCCAATGTTTGTTAGTTATATTGACCGACTAGGAGCCGAGCTAGTTTGCTATGCCCTTAGAAAGACCAATGAACAAGCTAATAATCCGGGGTGGCGCTACCTTATCGCTGTTCTTAATCGGCTAGAGAGTGATGGAATTACCACCGTTCAGCAGGCTCAAGAACAGGACGCCAAACGCCGACAGAAAAATCAACAGCGTTACGGGCACAAGAAACAAGGCAATCTCAAAGAGCCATTACCAGATTGGTTCAAGGATCAGTACATGCAGAGTCAGGACAAGGTACCAGTTAAGCCCAAACAACGTGGATCAGCGCTTTTGAATGACGGGACAACCCCGCCTGAATTGCCAACATTTGGAGATGATGAATCATGAAAAGCACACTAACTGCACGGGATAAAGTAACCCAAGCTGATTTTAAAGAATTTAAGTCAGATCAATTAGCGACGATTATTAGCGGCCGAATTAATTTTATGCAAATGCGCCGCAAAACGTTAATGGCGAAGCATGGCCGATATCGTTTGACTAACGTCAATCCGCCGTTATACGACAAGCAGCTTGAATGGCTACAAGCGGAACCAGTAACCGTTGATAAGGCGGTATGGGCGTGGAATAACTGCGCTAATTACTTGACTTACTGTGAAAAGTTAAAGAAAGCGGGGGAAGTCGCATGAAATATATTGAGTTTCAAAAGAAAGTTGAAGCGATGGGCTTCAAAGTATTTTTTAATGCTAACGGTTGGATCGAAGTGCAGAACCAACAAGGCAAGTGGTTGGGCACTGTATATGCAACCGTGCCTTATGACTTTCAATTGCCGGTTCAAGATTTAGAAGACCTATGGGGCGGCGAAACAAAGCGCTGTTTCTTAGATAAGCTTATCGTTGAGTTAGCTTCAACCAAAATCAAAAATCGGGGCAAAATGCCGATTAAGAAGATGAATCCAGATTATGATTATTTAGCGTTTGTGATGGATTAGGTGGTGCTAGTAATGCTAACGAAGCGAGAGCTTAACCTGCGCTTTAAGAAGGAGTGGTCAAAGCGTAAAACCAGTAAAGGCAAGCGATCAGTATTAAGACGTTATTTCCGACAAGGTGGTTCTAAATCATGGGCGAACTTAATTGTTGGTAATTATCAAAATAACGATCAAATCATTAATCAAGAGTACGAGAAAGTGAGAGAAACAGCTAGGTGACGATATGAAAAGGCGGAAAGTGGGTTTCTATGCAATGTACAAAGGCGATGAGTTCATTGATCTGGGTACGATACCGGATCTAGCCAAAAAGTACCATGTCAGGGAAGACAACTTAAGATATAGAGCAACTAAAACATATCGTAGACGTGTTAAGCACGGCACCATGCTAATTAGAATTGAGGACGAAAAGAATGACGATTGACAAAGAATGGGGAAATCACTTAACAAAGATTATGCTTAATCGCCCAAACGGTAATGATTTTTTGGAAAGTGACCGTGGTATGGAAATTGGTAAATTTTGTTTAGCCAAAGAGCGGGAACTATTTTCATGGCGGCGATCAGATCCAGATACATTTTGGATTGATGTTCAATTGTTTACGAAATACAAGTTAAGTAATAACGAAATTGCTTTTATTATGGAACGCCAACCCGGTATTGAGGAATACAAAGAGCATTCTAAAGAACGACGTGCGTACGCCGAAATGATGCGTGGAATCAAAAAACTAAGACATTTAGAAGTGGAGCAATAGTTATGACGATTGAAGAAGCACAACAACGAATGGATAGTGACCAGCCGGTTAAGTATTGAGACCATCTTTACATGGTGCTGGGAATTAACAAGTTAAATAACATGGTCACGATTGCGCAAGGTGCGATTGGAAAAGATGTGAAAGCGAGTGAATTAGATGACTAAGGAAGGAATATTAGCACAACTCATTAGTAGTGTATTAACGGGGAAATATGTATTGCATGAGGTTCGGCGTTCAAATTACGGGGACTTGCAAGAATACAGTTTTGTAATAAAAAAGATCCCCTCTCAAGGGATCTTAAAGAGAAAAAAAGCGATGACCAAAGAAGAATTTGAAAAACTTTAAAAGCTTAAAATATTGTCTTTAATGTATGACCATTGTTCATCAGTAAGCCATCCCGAATAATTTGCTTCGGAGCCTGATTTGACTTCCGATACAAATAACCTATCAGAATCATCAATTACAGGCTCTATTTTGCTTATCATTTCAGAAACGGAAAGTGTGGACCGAAAAAGGTAAGTGGAATCCCAAAAATGACACCAGGCACCAGTTGAAATTTCATTTTCAATTACTTTGCGTAACTGATCATATTTTTGTCCGGGATTGTTCAAATCGTAAGTTAAAATGTATGGTTTGCTCATTGCTTTTACCTCACTTTTCTTAATTTCTTTTAAGGAATTCTTATTGATAGTCACTATTTTACTACTATATATAGCAATATTGGAGGTTTTGAGTCATTAAATGTTATGGGAATCAGTACAACGAGAGTTAATAAAACGGCATATTTCAATTTACCGTTTGTCAAAAATAACAGGAATTAAGCAAAGCACTTTTCAGAATTACAAAAACGGTAGTGAACCAAGTTTCAAAAATATGTGTAAAGTCGCTGACGCATTACATGTTAGCTTAGATAAATTTAGGGAGGATTAACATGGATAAAGACACTAAACCAATTGGGTATGCGGTAAAAATCGGTGATATGTACTTGTCATCGTGTCATTCAATCCCAGTTTTTGATGATTTTCAATATACGGTCGCCTGCAATAAGCCAATTGTTCTGAGCAAAGAAAGCGCCAAAGAATTGGCAGAAGAGGTTAACGGCAAGGTCGTAGAACTCTACGCACGGGAAGTTGAGGATAGTGAAGATGAAGAGCATTGATGAATTAGAAAATGATCCTAGCAATAACCTAGCGTGTGGTTTATGGGACGAAGTTTTTGATGAAGAAGATCATGAGCATTTAATGTGCCCGTGGTGTGGTACATCAATCGAACTAGACCCAGAAGAAGTTGGTCGACTCGATGATTTTAACGAATACGAAATTGAATGCCCGGAGTGTAATAATTTATTCTATTTCCGCCCGGAACATACCGTTGAATTATATTCAAAACGTGAGCCAAGCGATGACGATATTGTGGAAGAATTTTATTAAACATGAGGGCTGTCTCTTATACACATCTCCGAGCCCACGAGACGGTTGCGAGGATC
>CAMXWI010000086.1 GCA_947252915.1 uncultured Lactobacillus sp. | reverse complement strand
CGTCGGCAGCGTCAGATGTGTATAAGAGACAGATATTGTCGTAATCCTTTTGTTGATGCTCTTTCGTAAAATTAAGTTTGATCCCCGTGCCATTAGTAACCGCTTAGCCTTTTCATTTACCTCATTATCGGTATTGATGTTTGGCTTAAACTTAATGGTCGCGGAATTTAACCGTCCCCAACTCTTAGGGCGGACCTTTGATCGCTCATACATTGTTAAGTATTTAGGAATTGATGCTTTTACTGGTTACGATTTAGCTAAGTCTCAACATATCGATAATATGCGCAAAAGTGCGACCCGTTCTGAATTAACTTCTGTCAAGAAATTCACCGATCAGCACTTTGCGCCGGCTAACTCCAAAATGTTTGGAATTGCCAAGGGCCGGAATGTGATTGTCATTCACTTAGAAAGTTTTCAACAATTTTTGATCGACAAGAAAATTAACGGCCAAGAGGTTACTCCCTTCCTAAATTCACTTTATCACGGCAATGATACCTACGCTTTTGATAACTTTTTCCATCAAGTGGGCCAAGGAAAGACCTCTGATGCGGAAAATATGCTAGAAACCAGTACCTTCGGTTTACCGCAAGGGTCATTATTTGCTACATTGGGTAGTGATAACACCTTTGAAGCTGCGCCCGCAATTTTGAACCAACGTGCTGGATATACCAGTGCGGTTTCCCACGGTAACGTAGCTAGTTTCTGGAACCGTAATAACGTTTATAAGAATCTCGGTTTCCAATACTTCTTTGATGCCAGTTACTATGATACTTCTGGTGATAAAGCCATGGGATATGGATTGAAGGATAAATTGCTCTTTGCAAACTCGATTAAGTATCTCCAGACGCTTCAGCAGCCTTTCTATGTAAAGTTTTTGACTGTTTCTAACCACTTCCCATTTACCATTGACGATGAGGATAAGGATTCTAACTTCCAAACAACTAACACCGGTGATTCAACTGTTGATGGTTACTTCGAAACTGCGCACTACCTTGATCAATCACTCCAGGAATTCTTTGCCTACCTGCAAAAGACAGGCCTCGATAAGAAGTCCATTATCATGATTTATGGTGACCACTACGGCATTTCTAATTCAGCTAACAAAAGTCTTGCCAGTGTCTTGGGCAAGAGCGCTGATACATGGACAGACTTTGACAATGCCCAACTCCAACGGGTTCCAATGATGTTTGTAATCCCGGGATCTGGCGGTCATGGTGGTATTTCACATACTTATGGTGGTGAAATTGATGTCTTACCAACTCTCCTCCACCTACTCGGCATTAGTTCTAAACGCTACATTATGTTTGGAACCGACCTCTTTAGTTCTAGACATAGTCAGACAGTTGCCTTCCGGAATCACGACTTTGTAACGCCTAAATACACAAGTATTAGCGGGACAATTTATGATAATCAAACCGGTAAAGAAGCCCACTTGACTAAGGCACAACAGAAATGGCTCAAAAAGCAAGCGCAGCTCGTCAACAAGGAGTTAAGTCTTTCAGACTCCTTAAATGAAAAGAATTTACTACGCTTTTACACACCAAAGGGCTTCAAGAAGGTTAATCCAAAGAATTATAATTACTCCAACGGTCTTAAGAAGGCTAAAGCAATTGAAAAGAAGAAGGGTAATCGTTCTACCAGTATCTATAGTGAAAATGGTAATCAGTCTACCGTCAGTGACTACTCCACCAATGCTCCAGAACAGAATCACTCACGAACTGATTCTAACCGGATCAAGATTACTAATCCCGATGGAAATAATTAATTTCCCAGGAAATACCTCAGTGTTCTTGAAAGGAGATCATCAAAAATGGATAAACCAGAAATTCAACAATTGCTAATTCAAAACGCCCATCGTCGGTATGCCACCAAAAAGTACCGCGCTGGTCAACATATCCCAAACGATGATTGGCAAACCATTCTCGAAGTTGGACGTTTATCACCGAGTTCTTTCGGGTATGAACCCTGGAAATTCTTGTTAATAAACAATCGACACGACCAAGAAGCAATTAAACCGTTTGCGTGGGGTGCCGCAAACAGTATTAACGGCGCTGATAAATTGTTAGTCATTCTCGCATATAAAAACGTGACTTACGATAGTCACTACGTTCAACATTTGGTTGATGATATTAAACATAAGAACTATTCACCAACCTCTGCCGTTTCTCAAAAGTTCAAGAAATTTCAAGAACAAGATTTGGGTCTTAAAAATTCTCATGATGTTTTTGAATGGTCGGTTCGGCAGTGTTACATTGCAATGGCGAATATGATGACTGCTGCGGCAGCACTAGATATTGATTCTTGTCCAATTGAAGGCTTTAACTATGCGCAAATGAACCAATACCTTGCTGATCACCATTACATGGATCCAGAAGAATGGGGCGTTGCCGTCATGGTCAGCTTTGGTTACCGTGATCAGGAAATTACTCCGAAAGTCCGGCAACCATTATCCGATATCTACCAAGAATTAAATTAATCCCTACAAAATAACGACCTAGAGTGGTTCAGTCCATTCTAGATCGTTATTTATTTTCTTGATCATTAACCATTCTTATTTAATCTTCATCGATGAGCTGTGCGTCGCCATCCGTTTATCGGGATAGAGCCGTCTTGCCAAATCATTGATTGCTAAAGGAGCCTCACCCAGACCAGTTGCAATCAACGGTACTTTCCCAGGATAAGTATTTCCGTCCCCAATTGCGTAGACCCCTTCAATACTGGTCATCATGGTAGAATCGACTTTAATTAAATGCCGCTCCGTTGCTAAATCCAATGACCATTCGTTTAAAGCCGCGTTATTCGACGTAAATCCATAATTGACAACCACTTGGTCCACGTTCAGCAGAGTTTCTTCATCACTCCGCATCTTTTTTAGCTGTAAAGTAATTGTCCCATCCTCAGTTTGACTAATCTTCTTCGGTAAAAATGGGGTCTGTAAATGCACCTGTGATTTTTGTAACTGCGTTAACGTTGCTGGTAACCCCCGAAATTGGTCACGACGGTGAACTAAATACACTTCGCTTGCCAACGGTTCCAACATTAAGGCCATATCCATTGCTGAATTACCACCACCGAGAACTGCAACCCGTTGATTCTTGAACTGAGCTTTATGTTGAATAAAGTAATTAATCCGCTGTTCATCAATCTGTTCAATTCCTTCTACTTTGAATGGTCGTGGCGCAAAGGCACCATTCCCCATCGCAATCACAATCGCTTTGGAACGAAAAGTCCCCCGATTACTAATGATCGTAAAGTAGCCATCCTGGTCTTTAACGACTTCCGTCACTTTCGTTGATAACTGATAGTTAATCTTAGCATGACCTAGCTGTTCTTCTAAATCACTAATTAACTGTGCTCCTGTCACCCCCGCTTTACCAGCAACATCCCAAATTTGCTTTTCCGGGTATAACGCGCGCACCTGTCCACCTAATTGGGGTAACGCTTCAATTAATTGTGTATCTAATTCGTGCAATCCAGCATAAAAGGCGGCAAACATTCCTGCGGGTCCTCCGCCGATTACACTAACGTCATGAAGTTGGTCTGTCATCTCATCATTCTCCCTTATTAATCTGTAACTCATTTTATCATCATTGTATCATGTTCATTGCTAACGAATAATCCGAACATCGAAAACGCTACCGCTTGGTTTCGATTGTCTTTTCTCTATTAGTCGCTTAAAATAAAAGTATATTTAATTCCAATGGAGGTACGGTTATGGCAAAGAAAAAAATGATTTTAGATTTGGATACTGGGGTTGATGATGCTTTAGCAATTGCATACGCAACGGCGGCCCCGGATGTGGATCTCATTGGGATCGTTTCATCCTATGGCAATAATTTAATTGACGTTTGTGCCCAAAACAGTCTCAAGTTATTGGAACTGCTTGGTCAGACTGACGTTCCGGTTTTTAAGGGATTGGCTCATTCAAGTACAACTGACCACTTTGACGTCATGCAGGTCTCCCTTGACATTCATGGTAAGAATGGAATTGGTGAAGTTCAGTTGCCAAATCCGCAACGTCAAGTTGAAAGCCAATCTGGTGTTGACTTTTACATTGAAGCTGCCCACAAGTATGGCAAAGATTTAATTATTGTACCAACCGGTCCAATGACAAACCTTGCGGCAGCCTTAGAAAAGGATCCAGAAATCGCCAAATTGATTGGTAATGTTACCTTCATGGGTGGAGCGTTAACCGTTGAAGGAAACGTGACGGGAGCTGCTGAAGCAAATATCCATCAAGACGCTGAAGCGGCCAGCATTGTGTTATCCAACCCAGATTTACCATTAACGATGGTTGGCTTGGATGTCACACTGCGAACACTGTTAACCAAGCGGGAAACGCAGAAATGGCGTGATCTAGGAACTGCTGCTGGTAAAGCATACGCTGATATCACCGATTTCTACATTGATGCTTACTACAATCTTGATATTGATAAAAATGGCTGTGCTCTGCATGATCCATTAGCAGTGGGGGTCTCTTTAGATCCAAGTTTCGTTAAAACCATCAGTCTCTTCATGAGAGTTGTCCACGAAGGACCAAATTATGGACGGACAATTGGTAATAACGCCAAGTTGAATGATCCAAATCCAAACGTTAAAGTTGCTGTAAACGTCGATAAAGACCGTTATCTGCAAACATTCATGAACTACCTCACTGATTTATTTAGTCAACATTAAAAGAAACCCGTTCCCAATTGTGGAACGGGTTTTACACTTTATGTTACTTATTTTTCGTAATCAGAATGAATAATTTTTTAAACCCACGTTCCGTCACCTTCAAATTCACATACTTACTCTCTCGTTTCC
>CAMXWI010000085.1 GCA_947252915.1 uncultured Lactobacillus sp. | reverse complement strand
GGTGGTGGCTTAACAATTGTTCCTAATTCTTCTGATCCAGCATGAACACTGTATTCAACGTTTTCTTGAAAGACAGCGTAAAATTTAAAATTATTGACAACTCGTTCACCAGCTAAGCCAACAATTAAACCACCATTTTCGGTTTGTTGAATTTGGTTGGTCTTAATCAAATAGCGTAATAAGACTTTATAGTCATCTTGACTAACGTTATGAAAATAGGTCAATGGTAAAACCCGTGAGGCTAGTTCAGCCGGGGTCATTTCTCCACTCGACGCCAACGTACTCATTGTTTGATGATAAAGCAAACTATATGGGAGACGATTAGGTTCCGGCGGTTCAACCCACCGCTCCTCTAAGTACAGTTGAACCAGTGCAATCCCCTGCAACAATGGCCACGGAATTAAATCAGGTAGCATGGCCCGTGATTCTGGATGTTCTTCACGCATCACAAAATGCATTTCTGGTGGGTTACCACGTCGCCCGGTTCGGCCCATCCGCTGCAAAAATCCAGATACCGTAAATGGTGCATCAATTTGAAACGCACTTTCCAATTTACCAACATCGATTCCTAATTCTAACGTTGCCGTAGCACACGTGGTCATGTAAGCATCTTCATCCTTCATCGCGTCTTCAGCCGTCTGCCGCAGTGCTGGTGATAGATTACCATGGTGAATCAGAAAACGGTCTGGTTCATGACGGTAAGCACAATATTCACGCAGCATTTGACACACCGCTTCACACTCTTCACGACTATTTGTAAAGACTAGGCATTTTTTACCCCGTGTATGCTCAAAAATATAGCCAATTCCTGGATCAGCTAACTCTGGGGCTTTATCAGTTTTCGGACCAATTAACTGATTATTTTCTTCTTGATTCTTTGCAGCTTGTGGTCCCATCTTATAGAAATGTTCCATTGATAGCCGCCAAATTTGCCGGGTATTTTTAACTTTTGGTGCTACTGTTTGGTGATTGCTTCCCGCTCCTAAAAACTGACTGGCTGCTTCAGTATTGCCAATCGTTGCGGATAATCCAATCCGTCGCGGATCAATCCCAGCTAATTTTGATAACCGCTCAATTAAGCAGAAAGTTTGACCACCTCGGTCACTCCGTAAAAATGAATGCAGCTCATCAATCACAATGAACCGTAAACCGTGAAATAAGTGTGGGATATCCATATGCTTGTTGATCATAAAGGATT
Source organism: uncultured Lactobacillus sp. (assembly GCA_947252915.1). GTDB lineage: Bacteria > Bacillota > Bacilli > Lactobacillales > Lactobacillaceae > Limosilactobacillus. The sequence goes on along the minus strand of CAMXWI010000085.1, from coordinate 3,618 downwards.
CCAACGATTCAGGTGTGATTTGCAACACCCCACGCGGATTTTTCAGCATTCGGCGTTTTTGTGATTGTGAAACATCTCCATGCCATCGCCAAACCGGTAAATCCTGATCTTCACAGAGGTCCGTTAGTCGCCGGTATTGATCGTTAATTAACGCTTTTAAAGGTGCAATGTATAGGCACCCAATGGAATCGACGGGATGTTCAGTTAATTCCGTTAAAATCGGGAAAAAGGCCGCCTCTGTCTTTCCAGCGGCGGTCGATGCTGACAGGAGAACATTGTGATCAGTTCCAAAAATTTCTTCGGCAGCTGCCACCTGAATTGGTCGTAATGTTTGCCAACATTGTTCATAAATATAATCTTGAATAAATGGCGCATACCGTGAAAAAACGTCCATTCTCCTGCCCTCCTTTTATAAAGTAAATTCAGTATAATCTTTCGTTTTCTGATCGCTAACGGCAGATTGTTCCGTATATGTAAATTGATCAGAATTCAATAGTTTTTCAATGGTCGTCGATGGGTTTTGCCATACAATATCCAACATTTCGATAAAGTCACGGATAACCTCCCGTGGTGTAATGTTGGTGTCCGCTCCAATCCGGGCGTACTCAATTTTAATAAATTTAGCAAGATCATCATCAGTAACCGTGCGCTGATAGCCATACAAGTCAGCGTGCATATCAGCCAATTTTTCGGTCAATACCAACATTTCCTCCGGTGTCAGTGGATCCAGCTTAATCACCGGTGCATACATATCACGGGCCCCAGCCTGAGAGAATTTTCCCTCAGCTAATCGTGACCTTAAAGCTTCATAGCTGTAAACACCTCGTCGGCGATCCTCAATTGCTTGCGGGGTCCCGCCCATCAAAATCCCCAGATACTTTGCCTTTCCCTGCAAAGCATCGTTGTACATCGTTAAGATCTTTTCATAGTTATATTGACGACTGATGCTATTTGGGATTTTGTAGATGTTTACTAATTCATCAATCATGATGATCAAGCCAGCATAGCCCGCTTGACGGAAGAAACTAGCAAATAGTTTCAAATATTCGTACCAATCATCGTCAGAAATGATAATGTTGACACCTAATTCCTGCTTAGCTTCCGTCTTGTGGGTGTACTCCCCACGAAACCACTTAATAACCTTAGCCTTAGTTTCATCATCGTTATTAAGATAAGCATGATAATACATGTTTAGTAACTTAGCAAAATCAAAACCGTGCACCAGTTCACTTAATGAGGAAATCACTGCATAGATTTTCTTATCCGTGTTTTCGACAAATTTTGGATCGTCGTCGCTCAGTCCAGTTTCGGTAGCTACTTGCGTCTGCACAGAGTTAATCCACCGATCAAGAATTAAGGTGAGTGCGCCACCCTCAGGACGGGTCTTAGTTGCTAAATTTTGAATTAATTCCCGATAGGTCGCTAACCCTTGTCCCTTAGTGCCTTGTAACCGTCGTTCTGGTGACAGATCGCCATCAACGACCACAAAATTTTTGTCCATCACATAATTACGGATTGTCTGAAGCAAGAAACTCTTTCCGGATCCGTAACGACCGACAATGAAGTGGAAAGCGGCCCCACCTTCCGCTACGACATCAACATCATGCAGGAGGGCCTCAATTTCTGCTTTACGGCCGACCGTAATATAAGGAAGACCAATCCGCGGAACAACTCCTCCTTTCAGCGAATTTAGAATCGTTTGAGCAATTCTCTTTGGTACCCGTCGCTTCTTCTCTGGCATTATGCATCATCCTCCTTTAGTAGTTCTCGTAGATCATCTTTATAATCATCAATTACTTCTGGCTCATCTTGATCATTAAACTCGATTACCGAGTCACCAATCTCGTCGAAAAGTTTTTCGTTAATTGAATCTACCAAAATTGACACCATCAAATGATGTTTCTTTAAATAATCTTGATACGGTTTTTGATCAAGCAATGCGTGTACTAAGTATCGTTCATTGATGTTTAAAATATCATTTACCGCATCAGATGATACTGCAGACGAATCTTTAACCTCATTAACTGATGAAGGATCTGGTATCTGTTCATCATCAGCCTGCTTTTCTTCATCAGTCAGCAAACTGTCACGGGTTGTCGAAGCATCTACTCGAATTTGATCTAGTGAAGAAAGGTTTAGCTCAATCTTTGGCTGACGTGCTAACACTTCCTGTTTTTGATATTCTTCTAATCCTGATCTGATTAATAGCAATATTTGCGAATCTAATTGTCGCGGCTTTAAAGGGTGACCGAGATGAAATTGCTGCCGAGCGAGTCGATCCAACTCATGAAAAAAAGCGTTTAGACGTTTTTGTTGATCTTTGAGTGGGTACCATGCATTGCAATAATATTTACGATCCTTAAACTGGTATGTTCGTTCCGAATCAATTGGATATTCCGTTAAGCGTGGTTGCCGGTGAAAAGCAAAAACGGCTCCTGCAAAAAAGTATTTGGCACTCAATGTCTGGGTAGCAATAAGATTGGTAAATATTTGTGGGTTCTTTTGCAAAGCGAATTGCCAAACCATTGCTACAACTTCAGTCCACTTTGCCGGTGACGTTTTATATAAACTACACTTCTTCAAATAAGGACTATGTTCCAAAAAAACATCCATAACTTCCGTTGCTGAATAATCTTCAGGATGACGTAGAATATGATATTCATGGTCCACCTTCAGTTGATCTGCAAACACCTGATTCGCTTTGGTGCGTTCTAAGCCATAGTACAAAACATAATCCTGCATCCACTGATGTAAATAGTCCTTCATCCGCTTTCCATAGCTAGCAGCATACTTTTTATCAAATTCAAGGAGTTTTTGAAACCCGTCATTAGGATCTTTTACTCCGATATTGTTAAGTAGCTCATAAATATAAACATATGCGTAAGAAGTACTACTGACAGTAAAATTGCCCTTTCGTAACTGCGTCCGCCAAGTAAAGTAGGTTCGCAGTTGGTGACCGTTCATTGCATGATAATCTGGATAATAACGACGCAATTCATAAATTTGATCATAGTCATCTTCATAATTAGCCACCATCTGCCCTTGACGATAAAAATTTTCTCCTTGTTCGTTCATGGGTAAAATGGTGTAGTCATAACTCGCCATCATTTTTTCTAATGGTTCCGGGAGTCGATGCTTTTGAGCGAATTGCTGACGTTGCGGAATGAGTTGAGATTGATATTTTGAATCAGTATCATCGCTTGGTAAATACACCAATTGTTGTGCAATAAAATTTTGGTTACCATTAGTTGCTGATTTGAATGCATAATCCAAAATATTAAAAAGGTCTTGTGCTTTAATCTGGTTTAACTGAATTCCGACCCATTCCGGATAATTCATTAACTGTGGTTCTGTAAATCCTTGTAAATTTTGAATTGTTGCTGCGAAGTTAGGACATTTAACATCAAGTTGCGGGGTGGAAACTGATAAAACTATAAAGGGGTTGTGAGCCGTAACTTCAACTATTTGTAAATTTAATGGATCGGCTACTGACTTTTGGAATGTTAAGCCATACTTATTTAAAAGATAATCCTTTAGGACCTGCCGTTCCATTACTCTTCCTCCACTCCGTACATACGTTCTAGGTACGATTATACCAGACTTTAAATTCTTTGGTAG
>CAMXWI010000084.1 GCA_947252915.1 uncultured Lactobacillus sp. | reverse complement strand
CATGAGGTAATATGAGGAAACCAAAAGTTCATTACCAAGCCAACCGTTGTCGCCTCGACAGGAACAGTAATGGCACAATTCAGCCAATAATTCCAGCCCAGTGCAAAACCTAATGCCGGACTTACAAACTTGCTTGCATAAGCAGCAAATGAACCCGTTAATGGAATATACGTCGCCATTTCTGCCAAACTGGTCATTAAGAAATACACCATGATTCCCATAATGGTGTACGCAATTAAAGCCCCACCAGGACCAGCAGAAGTAATCGCCGACCCACTTGCAATAAAAAGTCCGGTCCCAATTGAGCCTCCCAACGCAATCATGGATAGGTGACGCGTCTTTAATGAACGGTGAACTTGACCGGTTGATTGTTGATTTTTTGCCACAATAATCCTCCAAACAAAAAAAATCTTCTCTTGAGTACGCTCAAAAGAAGACCATATTTAACTGGAATTCTTGAAGCGCCCCGTAAGTCTTCTTACGACAGTCCGCAAGCTTTCGCATTACGTCCCAACCTTTAACTAGGACAAACTAGTTATGGTTTCGGCAGTCGCCCCTTTCACTCATCGTCACTGTTTGCCCAATATTAACGATGATTACTCATGACAGCTGCATCCTCTTCTACATTTAACATTCATATTATACATGAATTTACTTTTCTAGCAACCCTTAGTCATTTACCCATCGATACTGAACCGATGTTAATTCAACATTTTCTTTTTGGAAATGATTATTCTCTAGTACTTGTTGGGAGGCTCGATTATCAATCGCTGTTTGAGCAAAGAGCGTTTGGTAGTCTGTCCGCTGCAGCACCTTGCTTAGCATTCTCGTCATAATATGGCGATTTTGGTAACCCGGTTCAATGAAGTACCCCAGTTCTCCGTCATCATCATTACCAAAAATTGCAATGATTCCCATTAATTTTTGATCATCAAAAATCCCATAGAGTTCATCATCAGTTAACCAATTGTTTAATGCCCATCGTTGAACGGTAGAATTTCCCATTAACTTTAACCCAGCATTTTTTTCTTCTTCGCTAGTATTAAGGAGCTTCAATACCTCAGTTATGTCTTTAGTCGTTAATCGTTTCGCATGGATGATCAATTTTAAATTCTGTTGTTTTTCCATTATAATTACCTGTAATTATCAAACTGTGAAAGGTCAATTTTTATGAAAATAACCCAATACCAACTGAATAATCCTAATTATTCCACAAAAGCAACTTTAACTGCTTATCTGCAAACACCCACTCCTGGTAGTCCGCTTCAAAAATTTCCCGCTCTTATTATCGTCCCTGGCGGATCAATGACCCACATTCCAGTCGCAGAATCCGAAAAAACAGCGATTGCCTTTGCTGCACACGGTTACCAAGTCTTTATCCTCCGCTATACATTTTTGAATGAAGCCGAACCACTTTATCCAAAGCCATTATTAGATCTTGCAACCGCTGTACAGTTAGTCAAGAATCACCGTGTTGAATGGTCTATCGACAAACGTCTTTTTATCCTTGGCTTCTCAGCTGGCGGTCATATTACTGCCCTATACAATGATTATTGGTCAACTTCTTGGTTAAGCCAGCTTTGCGGAATTACCAATGAAGAAATGCGGCCTACCAAGATTGTTCTTGGCTATCCAGTTATCGACCTCAATGCTGGCTTTCCTGATGAAAAAATCATACCGCAATGGACTGATAATCCCAGAAAATACTCGGCCAGTTATCATGTTAACGCAGCAAACGTCCCGACTTTTATCTGGCACACATTGGACGACCCATTCGTCCCCGTCCAAAATGCGTTTAATTATTCTATGATGCTTCAAAAAAATAATATTTCCCAGGAAATACATATCTTTGCTCATGGTCCCCATGGAATGGATATTGCAAATCAATTGGTGGCACACCATCCAGACGGTGATCAACCCCATGTTGCCCATTGGGTCACGCTAGCCAACGAGTGGCTACTAAATTATTAAAAAAGTCGGGATGGCCCCGACTTTTTTAATAATATGAATGATGAACAATCCGCCAACTACTAATTCGTGGTGCAAATGCAACATACAGGTATTCAGCAATTTGTAACCAAGTGTAACCTAGCAGCATCGCTCCAATCGTATCAAATGGATAATGAGCCAATAAATACACCCGTGATACAGCCAATAATGCTACAAAGATAATTAATAGCAATTGACAAATTACCCGTAAGGCTGCACTCCGGAATAACGGAATCACAACTAAGAAAAGAACTGCGGCAACTAAGAAAAATCCTAAAACATGTCCACTAGGGAAACTGTACCCATCGTCTTTAGCCATGTGTTGCGCAGGACGTGCCCGCTTAACGATGTGTTTCACGATGAACCCTAATACATCACCGCCGATGACGGTACAAATGGCCCACAGAGCCGGAATCTTATACTTAAATCCCCATAAGAAAAAGGCAATAATAAAAGTCCAAACCAGGTCCATCTTGGGGCTCCCTAAGAAGCTAATCAAGACCATTAAAGAACGTCCACCACTATGAACGTTTGGATGAGTACTAGCAAACAATGCCTGCAAAACCGTATCAATCGTCCCACTGAGCATTGAATTCTTATAAATCATTGCAGCAACAACGATGAATAATACACCACTAACAACCAGGCGTTTCCATCGTCCGGAATCATTTTCAATTAACATAATTATAACTTCGTCTCCTGTTGAGTTTGTCTTGTTGAGTATACCACAAATCCAATAAAGCTAAGTAGTTCTTAAATAGATCATTACCGATTTTTCCATTTTTTAGGTCGATAATGTAATGCTGCATTAATGACGTCCCCTAATCCAAAGCCGAGTGTGATCGCTCCAGCAATCACAATTACTTGATACAAGTATGACATGGCTGCTCCATTATTTCCCAATACAAAATTTCGTACCACTTGATATGATTGTCCGCCGGGCACAAAAGAAACCAAGGCTGGAACATTAAAAATAATCATCGGTAAACGGAAACGGCGAGCCGCCATTAAACTCAAAATAGAAATAGCAATTGCAGATAGCAAATTGCTCATCGCCAGTCCCAGGTGAAGATGGTAATACATAATAATATAAAAGATCCAGACAGCACCACCAATGATTCCTCCCGGAAGATAGGCTTTTTTAGGGATGTTCATTAATATTCCAAAACAAATCGTCGCTACATCAGCTAAGAGAAATTCTAAAATCAAATGTAAAACCATCACAGATTCCTCCTATGCATAGCGTAAAACGATCACAATTGCGCAACCAATTGCCATTGCAGTAATAATCGCCTCCAGGGCACGCGTCGGGCCACTAATTAAATTACCCGACACCAGATCCCGCGCCGCGTTAGTTAATGGTACTCCCGGAACTAATGGCATCACGCTACCAATAATGATGTCGTTTAAATTTCCGGTCCAGCCTAGCTTGGTAGTTAAGACTGCTAGAAAGCCAATCAATAGGGAAGCAACAAATTCACCAATATACTTAATCTTGAATTTACGCAATAGGTAAAGGTAGATCCAATAACAGGCACCACCGATTAAAAAGGCCGCCCAACTATCCTTCACATCACCAGTAAAAACAATCATTAGCGTTAAGCTTAAAACTGCTGCCCCTAAACATTGGGTCGTAATTGATAACTGAGGAGTTCCTTTATCAACCTTCTTCAATTGAGTATACATTTCACTTAAACTAATTTTTTTGGTGGCAAACAAGCGCGAAATTTCATTTACCCGGGCCACTTTGCTTAAATCATTATGGCGTGCCCGAATATCAACCGTTTGGGCATTTGACTCATGTTCGGCAGAAACTACAATCCCCGTTACAGTTGTAAAAGCTTGAAAAGCGTGTAATCCTGCATTTTCTGCAATTCGATACATTGTATCGTTCACCCGCTCCATGTTTGCACCATTTTCAATTAATAATTGCCCTGCCAATAGTGAACAGTTAACCGCCAATTGCTTTGGATTATACGCCATCTTACAACCACCTTTCTTTTAACCACCATTCATTATGCCCGTTTTATTTGTAAAATGATAGCTTTATCTAATAAAAAGGAGCGGAATAATGCCGCCCCCTTCATAATGCTTTATTGTTGATGTACCTATGCTTAGGACCCCATCACTTAACTTCGTTAATAAAAATATTGTGAGAAGCCTTAAATGAAACCATAATTTGGCGTTGATCATTGACTCGTTCCACAACAATTGGCCCTTCGAAAGGCTCATGTTTAATAATTTTCAAATGATCATGCAAATTCAATCCCAAGTCTGCTAAATATGTCAACAACTCATGGTTATCTAAGAAGCGTTCAATCACAACTTCTTCGCCATCTTTACCATCGGCTAACAAGCGGTGACTAACGTCAGAAAAATCTCCAGCCGCAGATGGAATAACCCCACCATGCGGACAATTTTCAGGATGTCCCAAGAAATCATCAAGAGCCGTTGCCAAGCGATCACTCGTTTTATGTTCTAAGACCTCCGCTTCAGGATGGACGTCCGCAACATCATAACCCAATTTATCAACCAGGAAGGTTTCCCAAAGGCGGTGTTTGCGGACTAATTCTGCAGCTAATTGAGTTCCCTTGGGAGTTAACGAAATCCCCGCATAAGGTTCATGCGCTACTAAGCCTTCATCAGACAATTTAGTAATCATTTCGGTAACGGAACCCGCAGCAATTCCTAAACCAAGTGAAATATCTTTGTTGGAGACTTTCTTTTTGCCTCCGCCAAGTTCAAAGATAATTTTGAGATAATCCTCTTTCATTGGCGTCATTTATCGCCATCAGCCTTCTTTCGTTTTAATTTACTTTTTTAGTTGAAAACAAAATGATTATAT
>CAMXWI010000083.1 GCA_947252915.1 uncultured Lactobacillus sp. | reverse complement strand
GTATGGGACTCCGATTGACAAACGAAAATACTTTCATAAAATTGAATAACGTATATCAATTATCACATATTCAGAAATAATAAGAAAGTTGTTTATTCTATGACAAACTGGAAGAAAAATCTAATTTACTGCTGCTTCTGTGTGGTAGTGCTTTACTCTGGCGCGGTACGACCGTTGACTCATCAAGCTTCCCATGTTGCGAAAAGCCGGACCAGTCAAACTGCTAATGAAAAAACGCCGCGCAGTCACCACTCAAAACATCATCAACAGGCAGCGGTCGAGCGATCGATGCGCCGTCCTATTAACTGGAAAAAGTCATCGGAAACAAAACCATACCCCGATTTAACGAAGGTTAAAAATTTTAACGTCTTAGTTAAGATCAAAAAGAACCGAACCTATCTGCGGGATGGCAAAAAGGTTATTTACACTATGTATAGTTCGGCGGGGAATTACCACCGTGATGCGCAAACAGGTAGGCAGACTAGTGATACGCCGACGGGAACCTTTTATGTTCAGGCTGAACGGGGCGCCAACTTTTTTAATAGCAGTTTAAATGAGGGCGCTAATTATTATGTTTCGTGGCTGAATCATGGTGAGTACCTATTTCATAGTGTCCCCACCAGTGCGGATGGTTCATACAACCTTAAAGAAGCCAAAAAACTCGGTAAGTCAACTGGCTCCCATGGGTGTGTCCGCCTATCAGTGGCTGATGCCCAATGGATGATGGAACATTTGCCGGTTGGCACCAAGGTAACAATTGAAGATTAAGAAAATGTGAGAGTTTCAGAGTTCGGTAACGCCGGACAATGGGGCTCTTTTATTATGTTTGAAGTGGATGAAATGATTGATGGTACCGCCCCTTTCATAATGATAGTAATGCTTTACAATTTAATTAATAGAACTATAATTATCAATGAATAAGTAATTACGCATTTCAAAGGGAGGAGACCAGTAATGCTCTCAAAAAATAATTTACGGTTACTGGGTGAAAGAAATGCCCAGCAACACCAACGGTTCGGCTTACGAAAACTGACGATCGGGGTCGCATCTGTCCTTTTAGGAACCACCTTTATGATTGGGACGGCACATGCCGCGGTTAATCAGTCATCAACACCGACAGCTACACCTGTCGCACAGCAGGTTCAACCAACGCCAATTACAAATGATCGAACGATCAATTATGACAATGATTTATCTAAAAATGATCATCAACTGGGGACAACTACGCTCCAAACGACTACCACTCAGCCAGCAACCGTGCAGGCAGTTACAGAAAACAAGACGCAAGACGTGACAACGCCAACCTTTTCTGGAATGACTAATTGGGAACCAAATAATACTGCTAAAAAGTGGACGGGAAATGCGGTCGATGCTCAATATAAGGCCGGTGACCAATCGACAATTAACTATGTAATTCAAAGCTGGGGTGGGACAAATGTTGCCAACTCTACTGACTTTCAGGGATCTAGCAAATATTTAATTATGATTCCAGCGGGCTTTGATACGCAAACTCTCACACCAAACCGTCGTGATGCCGCTTTAGGTTACCAACTGCAAGATTTGGGTTTAGTTGGTCCAAATGGCGAGCGAACGTTTATGCTGACTTTAGCGCAGACCCCCAGCTATAGTGCACCCTTAAATATTTCTGCCACTATCAGCCCATTAGCAACGGCGGGCGGTGCATACACTTTATATAACCAGTGGTCACCATTACTAATGCCCCTTAATGACCACATGAATGCCACTGGCGAAAGTGGCACTGGAGGTGGTACGGGCACAATCACGCTTAAAAATGGGACTACTTACACGTATGTTCGTGACCTAACAAGTTTTAATAACGTCCAGTGGTGGGATAATGATTCCAAGCCTGCCTATACAATCGTACCCGGAGCACAGCAACTAGCTGCGGGTAATTACAAGGTTACCGGTGTTAAGTCTAATAAAGTTGATGCGACTCAAACTGGCCAGGCGGGGTATGAAGAAATTGACCCAACTATTCAAGTTACCGGGACGGTTCAAAATGGCGATTATATTGATTTCCACCTCGGGATTCCTTACCATGATGGGCAAACTGGCGCAACCAAGTACGTTGCTTATGACCATAATCTGGCTAAAGAATTTAAGGTTGCCAATGTTGGAACTGTTTATAACATGGGTGATTACTACCGATTAGTTTTTGACAACCAACTTGGCTTGCTTAACAACCCAACCTTTACCCTCCAATTAAAGTGGGGTGCTAATGGTCAGCAGGCTTCTTTGAATAATTGGCAATCAAACTATGTTTATCAAACTACCACTGATCCAGAGAAAGATCACACTCAATTTAAGTACACGCCAACCAATGACGTCACCATTAATGGCCAAACGATGGCCAGTGGCTTTACCGTCAATGGGCAATACATTTATACTGCGCAACCAATTGGGGTTGGTAACGCACAAATCGGTGCTGGGACCTCCTATTCTACTAACCGGACGTGGAATCAGAAGGGTGATGTGCGAATCAACACTCAGTGGAATAACGTTCAAAATGCCAGCCTCTCAACCAAGGACTTGGGTGACGAATTTGACATTCGGACAACCATTAATAAGGACCCAACTGGACAGATCAATTTTACCTTTACCAGCGCCAATGATTTAGAAAGGGCAATTGAAAAGTCAGTTGCGGCAAATGACCAGCAATCGTTGGCAAATGAAGTCGTTAATGATGGACAAACCTATGTCAAAATGAACAGTAAGGCTGGTGAAAAACCAAAAATTAAGGCGACAGTTACAATGACGGTCACCACTGACGCCAAGAATCCAAATCAAGAGACGGCGATTTGGCACGTTAAATTGACCAACTTGGAACCAGAAAAGAACCCGAAGATTGTTTTGAAGGGTTCAGTACCTGTCGTTACAGCTTCTGCCAATAACTTTACCATGCCAGATGGGATTACTTCCTATGATCAAGATATGGCAGCAGCCAAAACGGTAGCAACAGGTACGTATAATGGTGCGAAAACGAATAATACAGCTTTGATGAAGGCTCTGCAGACTCTTCCGGTCGCCTTGCCCCAATTTGTTTCATATCAAAATGGTCAACCCAAAGATTACTCTGGACAATTTGGGGCGCCATGGACTGCTGGCATTGCTTATGATGGTAACAATACCGTTGATGGTGGAGGCTCGGCAGCCGACCTCGTCACCAATACACTCAGTTTCAAAGATATTGATTCAGGTCAGGCCGTGGCCAATGATGTTTCATACCAAGGCGCGACTGGCGCGACGGTTAAGTTCGAAGGTGGGCAAACCGTTTACGATGGCCTGAAAGGGTATCACTTTGTAAAAGCGGTGAGTGTGCACAATGGTCAAGAAGCGGTCTTAACAAACTTTGATCCGGATAAACTAGCGGACTTTAGTTTTGGAACTGCTGGTAAGAACCAACCACACGAATTCATTATTTACGTTCAAAAAGACCAACCGGTTCAACAAACGGCGAGTGTTACTGAGGTTATTTACTATAAGTTTGGTAATAAAACTGGTGAAGATGCCAGTCCGTCATTTAAGAAGACTGTTAACTATACTAAAACTGGTGATGGCGACTGGCAGGCTGATAGTACCTTTACTAAGGTAGTATCGCCGACAATCACGGGTTACACTGCTAACCATGATTACGTTGACGCACCAAAGCCAACTGATTTGAAAGATGGTGCACAAGAAACTGACACGTACTATGTTATTTACACGGCTAATGAGCAAACGGCCCAAATTAAGTATGTTGATGATACGACTGTGAAGACGTTAAACACAGATCGTGCCACTGGTTCATATAATTCACTAATCAATTTTAAGAACGATCCCACTCAACAAATTGCGGACTACCAAAAACAACACTATATTTTGGTTAGCAAAGACTTTAATAATAGTCCAAAGTATCAAGTAGATAACCAGAAGAATTGCTTCACAGTTCACTTGAAACATGATCTCCAGAGTGTTACTAAGACGACCGCTAAGACCCGGGCAATCAATTACTTCTTTGCGAATGGTAAATCTGCAGCTAATTCAGTCGAACAAACGGTTACGTTTACGGGGACTGCTCAACGTGACTTGGTTACTAACCACACTAGTGATTACACGTGGAAGGTGACTACCGGGGATGCCAACTTTAAAGCAGTAACGTCGCCGAAGATTGCTGGCTATCATGTTTCAACTGTTGAGAGTTCTACTCCTGATCAAGTTGACGGTCAGAACGTTCGTGCAATGGTGATGACGCCAAACTCAGATGAGGTTGGAGTAACTGTCTATTATGCCGAAAATCAGCAGGCCAATTTAAACTTTGTCGATGATGAGACGGGGAGCTCCATTCACCCAGCCATTGCCGTTAATGGTGAAGCTGGTAAACCAATTGATTTTGGTGATGTTCAATCAATTGTCGATCAACTTGCTAAGCAGCATTATGTATTGGCAAATGTGACGAACGATACACCGGCTACGACTGCGTTGATGGTATTAGCAACAGTGGATGCTCAGCAAATTGCTGGTGCCACCGTTACGAACTGGCAAACCCTCTTTGGTAACTTTACGGATGCCGATCAGAGTTTCACGATTCACTTTACCCATGCCCATGGTCTGTTAAGTGCTCAACACCAGCGGACGGTGGCAGAAACGGTTAACTACCAAGACCAAAAAGGGCACCAGCTGGCAACGCCCCACAAGATGACATTGAGTTTTAACGGTACTGGCTATCGTGACCTTGTCACAAATCAAGATATCATTAGTGGCTGGAAGCTTGCTACCGGTGAAGAGGATAACGGTAGTTTTGCGAGTGTTGCTAATCCACAAATCAATGGTTACCACGTTGTAGC
>CAMXWI010000082.1 GCA_947252915.1 uncultured Lactobacillus sp. | reverse complement strand
GTACACCACAGCAATTGAAACTGTACTGGGAAGTCAACTGCAGCAATTAGTAGTTGATAATCAAAGTACTGGTAAACAAATTATTAATTACTTGATTCGTCATCGTGGTGGTCGGGTAACCATTTTGCCATTAGATACGATTCGTCCAGGATGGACACCTAAAACACTGACTGATGTTCAAAAGTTGCCTGGCTTTATTGGTCAAGCTACCCAGTTAATCCAGTATTCTGATCAATTTAAGACCGTGATTAACCATCTGCTGTCGACAACGGTTGTAGTGGATAATCTTGATCACGCTACAGCCATCAGTCGTGCAGGACACCACCAGTTACGGGTTATCACGTTAGATGGTCAATTAATTAATGCCAGTGGTGCCATGACGGGTGGCGCAAATCGCCATCAACGGGCTGGTTTATTGAGCCAAAAGCAACAGTTAACCAAATTAAAGGTAGCTTTGCAGCAAGAACAACAAAATGCATCTGCTTTAAAAGAACGGGTTCAAAAACTGGCGACCGCGCGACAGGCTAACCAACAAACGATTGAACAGTCCGAAGCACAATTTAATGAGCAGCGTCAGGCAACTGACCGCTTGCAAACTACGGTTGAGGTTGCTGAAAATCATTTAAACGAATTACAACGGCGGGTCCAAGCTCTTGAGTTTCAGGCTAACCAGCGTAATGATCAACAGGCATCATTTACTAATCAGCAACAAGCGAATGAAGAAAAGACGGCGGACTTAAACCAGCAATTAACTGATGCCAAGAATCAGGTTCAACAGACTAAAAAACAAATTGCTGAATTAGAATCCAATGCGTCTAGTCAAGACGAAGTTATGCATCAATTGGAGCAAGAACAGGCAGTCGCCAAGGAACGTCAGCGGCAACTTGCCGATCAGCATGATGAACTGATTCGTCAACGAACTGATGTACAACAACAATTGGCAGCCATTGAACAACAATTACATGAATTGGCACAGGGAGCTGCCGATGATCAAACGAGCACGCAGGATCAAGAAACAGCTTTACAACAGGCCCAAGTTGTTTTGAAGAAGGCACGTCAAGCCGTTAGTGAGTGTAATGATCGGCAAACGGACTTAGAAGAAAAAATTGATCAAGCAACCGCAGAAAATGAGCGATTACAAGAATTAACCCGGGCAGTATTAAATGATGTATCTGGCTTAAATGATCAGAAAGGTCATTTGGAAGCTGCCGTTGATCAGGGCTTGAACAAGCTTAGCGAACAATATAGCATGACACTCCAAGAAGCTCAGCAAAATCAATCAACAATTTCTGATGAGAAATTAGCCCGCCAAATTAAACTATTAAAACGAGGCTTAGCTGAAATTGGTAACGTTAATCTCGGTTCAATTGATGAATACAAACAAGTTTCAGAACGTTACCAATTCTTAACTGGGCAAAAGGATGATTTACTGGCGGCTAAGAAACAACTAGAAACTACCATGGATAAGATGGATGACCAGGTCAAGCAACGCTTTATTAAAACCTTTAATGAAGTTTCCCAATCATTTACGGAAACATTCAGCCAAATTTTTAATGGTGGTCAGGCTAAGTTAATTTTGACAGACCCTGACGATTTGCTGGAAACAGGAGTGGACATAATGGCGCAACCGCCTGGCAAGAAAAATCAGCAATTAAGTCTGCTATCTGGTGGTGAAAAAGCCCTCACGGCGATTGCATTATTATTTGCAATTTTGAAAGTGCGACCAGTACCATTTGCTATTCTTGATGAGCCAGAAGCGGCATTAGACGATGTCAATGTTGATCGGTTTGCCAACTATTTGGATCGATTTGGCAATTCTGGTCCGCAGTTTATTGTGATTACACACCGGAAAGGAACAATGCGGAATGCAGATGTTCTTTACGGAGTTACCATGCAGGAATCAGGAATTTCCGAAGTAGTTTCAGTTGATGTTGCCAAAACGCTAGGTGAAGAGACAGCCAATCAATAACGAGGTGAAATTAGATGGGATTATTGGATATTTTTCGTCGGAAACGACACCAAGACGAACAAGAAGAAGTAAAGCCAACTCCAACCAAAGATCCAGAGGCCGAAGGATCTACCAAGGGTGACCAAGCTCAGGACACGACACCAACGGAAAATGTGCAGGAGAATTCGACAGAGTCGGTTGAAGTCTCCCAAACGGAGCGACAGGACTCAGCGTCTGCAGCGGCAACCCATATAGACCGTCCCGCTGATGAAGATGATACGGTTACAGAAAATAAAGAAAGTTCAACTACGACTGAATCATTGGTTGATGAAACTCTATCATCTCAAGAAAATGAGAAGCCGACGGTTGAATCAGATGAAGAAGAAGCAACCCCAAATGAACCAGGAAATAGCGCTTCTACTGATAAGACCAGCGAAGAGAAGTATGATGCTGGATTAGAAAAATCACGAAACGGTTTTGGGGCCCGACTAAATAAGTTTCTCGCTAACTTCCGCCATGTTGATGAGGACTTCTTTGAAGACTTAGAAGATTTAATGATTGAATCTGACGTTGGTTATGATATGGCAATGAAATTAAGTGATTCATTGCGGGAAGAAGTTAAGTTACAAAACGCTAAGTCGAAACAGGACGTTTCTAATGTCATTATTCAAAAGATGGTTGAATTATATGATGCCGCTGGTCAAGATGAACAAACGGGAATTAATTTTGCTCAATCCGGGCCAACCGTGATCATGTTTGTTGGAGTCAACGGTGCTGGTAAAACGACCACCATTGGTAAAATGGCCGCGCGTTTTAAAAACGAAGGTAAAAAAGTGCTTCTTGCTGCCGCTGACACATTCCGGGCAGGAGCAACTGAGCAGTTGGACGTCTGGGCTAAACGCGACGGAGTTGATATCGTAACCGGACCAGAAAATGGTGATCCAGCCGCGGTGGTCTTCGATGGTGTAAAAAAAGCCAAGGCGGAAGACTATGATGTTCTCTTTGTAGATACCGCTGGTCGACTACAAAACAAGGTCAACTTGATGAATGAGTTAGCCAAAATGAAACGGATTTTAACCCGTGAAATTCCTGATGCGCCTCACGAAGTATTACTTGTATTAGATGCCACCACTGGTCAAAATGCATTAAATCAAGCTAAACTCTTTAAAGAAAGTACGGATGTTACCGGGATTGTTTTAACTAAACTAGACGGTACCGCCCGTGGAGGAATCGTCTTAGCGATTCGCAATGAACTTCATTTGCCAGTGAAATTCGTTGGTTTAGGTGAAAAGGTCACCGATCTCCAAAAATTCGATGCAAGTGAATTTGTCTATGGATTATTTAAGGGCTTAGTTACCACTACTGATTAGTGTTGATCCATATAATGAGGTGAAAAAGTGGAACTAGAAAAAAATGAGCGAATTAATGACCTATTTGAATTTTATTCTCCACTGTTAACCCAAAAACAGTATGATTATATGCAGCTGTACTATGCGGATGATTACTCTTTGGGAGAGATTGCGGAGGATTTTTCCGTGTCAAGGCAGGCAGTCTATGATAATATTAAACGCACCGAGAAAGCACTGGAAGGGTATGAACAGAAGCTACATCTTTATGCCGAATTTAGTCGCCGTAATCAGCAAGCGGAACGAATTCAACGGTATGTTCATGATCACTATCCAGATGATCAACAACTAAATCACTTGGTGACACACTTGGAAAATCTAGAAGAAGAATAAAGAGGGATACCAATGGCATTTGAAGGATTGACGGAACGGCTGCAAAAAGCCATGGAGAAATTGCGGCGGAAGCCAAAAGTTACAGAAGCAGATTTACGAGAGACGATGCGGGAGATTCGGCTCGCTCTATTGGAAGCCGATGTTAACTTTACGGTAGTTAAGGATTTCGTAAAAAAGGTTCGGACAAAGGCGACTGGTGCAGAAGTCTTAAAGGGATTAAATCCGGCGCAACAAATCGTCAAGATTGTTAATGATGAATTAACCGAATTAATGGGGAGTGAGGCCGTCGCTCTAAATAAGGCGCCACACATTCCAACCGTAATTATGATGGTTGGGCTCCAAGGGGCAGGTAAAACGACCACCGCTGGTAAGTTAGCATACCGTCTGAAAAATGAGGATCATGCTCGGCCACTCTTCATTGCGGCGGACGTTTACCGGCCGGCGGCCATTACACAATTACAACAGGTCGCGGACTCCATTGACGTGCCCGTATTTGAAAAAGGAACGGACGTTGATCCAGTTGAAATTGTTCGTGAAGGTTTAGCTGTGGCCAAGGCCAACCATAATGACTACGTGATTATTGATACTGCCGGTCGTCTACAAATTGATGAGCAGTTAATGGATGAATTAGCTAATATTAAAGAATTAGCCCAACCAAATGAAATTTTACTGGTGGTCGACGCAATGACCGGGCAAAACGCCGTTGCGACTGCTCAAGGCTTTGATGACAAGCTAGATGTTACCGGGGTAGTTCTGACTAAGTTAGATGGTGACACCCGTGGTGGGGCTGCAATGTCTATCCGTGCAGTCACTGGTAAACCAATCAAGTTTGTCGGTGAAGGTGAAAAGATGGAGAACTTAGATGTTTTCCACCCTGATCGGATGGCTTCACGGATTTTGGGTATGGGGGACATGATGACCCTAATTGAAAAGGCCCAAAAGAATTTTGATGAAGAGCAGGCCCAAGAAACGATGGAAAAGATGCGGGCCAATGAATTTGATTACAATGACTTTCTCGCCCAATTAGATCAAATTAGTAACATGGGCCCACTGGAAAATATTTTGAAAATGATGCCGGGAATGGCTAATAATCCAGCATTAAAGAACCTCAACATTGATCCAAAACAGTTTCTTCATATTAAGGCGATTATCCAATCGATGACCCCAGAAGAACGGGAAAATCCGGATTTGATGAATCCAAGTCGCCGTCGTCGGTTAGCAGCGGGTGCTGGTCGACCAATCGTTGAAG
>CAMXWI010000081.1 GCA_947252915.1 uncultured Lactobacillus sp. | reverse complement strand
ATTTCATCTGTATACTCAGAGGGCATTATAGCCTGATGAGACCGGTTTTTGTGTTTCACGTGAAACTTTATAAGATTTGTCCAAGACCATTTATGATTAAAAAACCACCATAGCCAAAAACGATGATGCCACTCACTAAATTAATGCCAACCAAGAGCTTAGCCGGCATCCGATGACGTAAGAGATTAAACGCACTCGTCATCCCAAGATCCCAAACGAATGACGATGTAATAACCCCAATAATAAAGAAAATACTCTCCGCGGTCGTTAACGTCCCCCGACTAGCACCCAACATCATTGTTCCATCAATTAATGCTTGTGGGTTCGCCCAACTAACCACAACGGCCGTCATAATTGCTTGCCGCAAGGTAATCTGATGATCATCACTCGTTAGTGCCCGTTGGTTAGCGGAACGAATGATATTATAGCCAATATAGACCGTCAATGCGCCACCCAACAGCATTACACCCACTTTGATCAATTGGTTATGACTAATCAAAGCACCAATTCCATAAAAGGCCGCAAAACAGAATAATGCATCAAATAGCCAGACAAAAAACGTATACAATAGTGCCCGTGATAATCGATACGATAGCCCATTATTGAACACATAAATATTTTGCATCCCAATTGGTGCCACAAACGCTAAGCCAATTAATAATCCTTGAAAATAGGCCATTGGATCGCTCCTTTCCCCTTTCATTTTAGTATATTTAAGCATTTATTTCTCAAAACCACAACATCAATTCCACTAAACGGGATATACTGTCATTAAGGAGGTTGATATGATGCGAAACTCAGCATGTACGTCCATCATGGTTGGCAAGAAGGCTTCCATTGATGGTTCCACATTTATTGCTCGAAACGAAGATCGGGTCAAAGCGGTTGAACCCAAACAATTTCTCATTCGCCCTGCTGTATCCGGGCGTCATGAGACCTACGTTTCCCCTTATAACAAATTGACTGTGCCCCTCCCTCAAAATGCAATGCGGTACAGTGCGACTCCTCATCTAGATCAAAGTATGGGTCCGAACGAGGAAGATGGTTTTAATGAAGATAACGTTGGTGAAAGTGCCACCGAAAGTGTCTACGCTAATGGTCGCGTTCTGGCTTATGATCCATATATTAAAAATGGACTCGCCGAAGATTCCATGACTACGTTAGTCCTTCCCTACATTCACTCCGCCCGTGAAGGAGTTGAATACCTCGGTAAATTGGTCGCAACCTATGGTTCTGCCGAAGGGAATGGGGTTCAATTTATCGACCAAAACGAAGTCTGGTATATGGAAATCGTTACCGGTCACCAATGGGTAGCGGTACGGATTCCTGATGATTGTTATGCAGTCGCTCCAAACCAGGTCATGATTGAACAAATTGATTTTAATGACCCAGATAACTATATGTGGGCCAGTGGCATTCGTGAATTTGTGACTGAACATAACCTTAATCCTGATCATGATGAATGGAATTTCCGACACATTTTTGGGACACGCACCCGTAAAGATCGGCATTATAATACGCCTCGACTTTGGTATGCTCAACGTTACCTCAGTCCCCAGGCCGCTGCCCATCAACAACCTGAAGATATGGACATGCCATTCATCCGGAAAGCAGAACGAAAGATCGCGGTTGAAGATATTCAACATGTCTTAGGATCACACTTTAATGAAACCAAGTACGATCCAATTGGGGAAGGCGATCCGGTCGATCGACGTCGTTACCGATCCATTTCACTATCTCGGACTGCTCAGTCACATATCCTTCAAGTTCGGCCCCATGCTACTGGTACCCAAGCTATTCAATGGATTGCTTTTGGTATTCCAACCTTCTCAGCGTATGTGCCATTCTTTGCGAATGCTAATGATACGGATGAAAGTTACAAGAACGTTCCGCAAACCATGGACTTTGACCACGCCTTCTGGTTGGATGAAGCACTAGCAGAAATCGTCGAAGCCCACCTGACAGAATTTGCGGAAGACGACTTTGCTTTCATTAAGGAAATGCACTCTTGGACACGGCAAAAGATTCATGAGGTCGATCTCGCAAGTACTCAAAAGTCCGCAGATGAATTAACAAACTTCCTCACCCAACAAAACCATGAAATCGCCCAATATTGCAACCAGAAAACCCGTGAACTAATCTTCAAGTTAATCACAAAGGGGACTGAATTATCAAAATTAACCTTTAAGATGGACCCGAATCTTTAGAATAACAAGTTTTAGTGCCTCACTCGAAATAGTGGGGCATTTTTTCTTGCTATTTTTGTTGTTTGGTTATATAGTTAATTACAAAAGTAACTAACCAACTAAGGAGGGATGATCTGAAATGCACTTTGAATTTGACCAGTCTTCGCCAATCTATCAGCAATTAGCTGACCAGATGGAAGAAATGATCTTCTCTGGACTCTTTCCAGAAGGCGACCAAGTTCCTTCCACCACGCAGTTATCACAAGAGTTACATATCAATCCAGCAACCGTGCTGAAAGGAATGAACACGCTAGTTGATCAGCAGTTATTAGAAAAGCGTCGTGGTCGCGGCATGTTCGTGACCACTGGTGCACAGGAGAAAATCATGGAAAAACGTAAAGAAGGCTTTTATCAAAACTATATTGCAAGTCTGATTCAAGAAGTGACCAAGCTAGGGATTACCGAAGATCACCTACTAACACTTATTCAACGGGGGTATCAAAATGGCAACACTCAAAATTAATCAACTTACGAAACGCTTTGGGAGACACACCATCCTGGATAATCTGGATTTTACAATCGAAGCGAACAAAATCTATGGATTACTTGGCCGTAACGGTGCGGGAAAAAGTACCTTACTCAACATCATTAATAACCGCAACTTCCCTACCGATGGTGAAGTCTTGCTTGATAATGCTTCGATTAACAATAATTCGGTTGCGCTTCAACAACTTTACTTAATGAGTGAAACAAACATGTACCCAAAACGCACCCGGGTTAGCGATATGTTCCGCCTTGCTGATGATGGTTATGGTCAATTCAACTTTGCACTAGCGCATCGCCTTACGAAAGCGTTTGGAGTCCAAGAAAAAGCACACCTTAGTAATCTTTCAACTGGGTTGACTACAATCGCTAAGTTAATTACCGCGCTCTGTGTCAACGCAGATTTCATTTTTCTGGATGAGCCGACGCTCGGGTTAGATGCCGGACACCGGGAACTATTCTATCGTGAATTATTGAAGACCTACGAAGAACGGCCACGGACATTTGTCTTATCAACCCACCTCATTAGCGAAGTTCAGCCACTGGTTGAGCACGTCTGGATTCTTGATGATCATCAGTTCATCTGTAACGAGAACGTCGATGACTTACTAGCGAATGCATACGCCATCAGTGGACCAGCAGAGTTAGTCGATGAATACACAACGGAACTAAAGGTCCTCGATCACCAAACGATCGGCAATATTAAAACCGTCTACGTTGTTCAACCACTTGATGAAACAAAAGTGATCCCTGATCGGGTTAAAATTGAACACATTGATTTACAAAAAGCCTTTATGGCTTTAACAAATGGGGAGGAGAATTAAAATGAAAAAATTACCAATGGTCTATCGACAATCAATGCGCTCTTACTTCATCGTTTTCGGAATCGCCCTCGCCACAGTTTTTGGCTTGCAACTATTGAGCCTAATTTTTGCAGGAAGCCATATCGACCTCAATATTAATGATTTCATCGATGCTTTCAGTGGACAATTTATCGCCATTGCCTTTGGAATCTATGGGCTCTTCTACTTAATGGTCCCCTATCGTGAATTCAAACTCGGCATTCAAAATGGTCAAACCCGTTGGCAGATTTGGCTGAGTGACCTGCTGGGAATTGTTACGATTACTCTAATCACTTTTATTATCTGGTTAATCAGTGTCGGATTCCAGCACCAAGATTGGCTAACCATTACCGGTATGTTGTTATTAATGCTCGACGGGATTACTTTTTCCTATGCAATCGGTAGTGGCTTTGGCCTGCTACCACGTAAATGGAAAATCATTGTGGCAATTGCCCTACCAACCATTTTCATCTTGGTCTTGATCCAAATCATTCGTTTGATGATCAACCTGTGGCATCCAAGCGAGGCAACCCTGAACACTTTAGCCAATATTTTCAACTGGCAAGGTTCATGGGCGCTATTTGGCCTGCTCTGGTTAGCAATCATGCTCGGTATCAGCTACCTGTTCACGATGCACCAACAATTACGGCGGGACTAGCCCGTGCGTCAATTAATACAATTTCTTAAACTCGTCACTTAATGGCGAGTTTTTTTCATAATGATTATTATCTGCTAGAATAGACACTGAATCGGGCCATTAGTTCAGTTGGGAGAATGTCTGCTTCGCATGCAGGAGGTCGCGAGTTCGAATCTCGCATGGTCCATTGGGAGTAAGGTCAACGTTTCTATTTTGGTAGATACGTTGGCTTTTAGTTTCTATACTAAGGAGTTGATTACTAATGACTGAAGAAAAATTAACAACGCCCCAAGTGGGTTCCAAACTGCGCCACCAAATTTTACGCATGCCCGCTGCCGTTAAAGAAGCAACAGGTATTTCAATCTACGGACGGGTTATTCGGAGTCTCATCTTTTCAACTGACCTGGCCATCATTAAAAATTGTGATGCTGACGCTGTTTTTGCCGTTTACCCATTTACGCCGCAACAAGCTATTAGTAGAGCCATCATCGAGGCTGCTGATGTACCTGTTTTCTGTGGTTGTGGTGGCGGTACCACCAAGGGTGTCCGTACCGTTTCACTGGCAAAGGATGTTGAAAGTCAAGGCGCCTTAGCAGTCGTTTTAAATGCACCCATTACCAATCTCAACTTGCGGACTGTCACCCAAAACATTGATATTCCAACGGTGATTACCGTCGTTAGTCCCGATACGGACATTGACGCACGAATTCGTAACGGTGCGGTGATGATTAACGTTGCCGGTGGCAAAAATAC
>CAMXWI010000080.1 GCA_947252915.1 uncultured Lactobacillus sp. | reverse complement strand
GTCTTCATTTGACCCTTCTTCATCGTATCAAAGAGATTATCTAGAGTAACGTGTGAAGTCCGTGCTCGTTCTTCTTCTTGAGCCCGCTTAGCCCGTTCTTCACCGGCTGACCGCGCAGTCTTTTCGTCTTCAAAGACAACGAACCGATCACCGGCTTGTGGAACATCATTTAATCCGGTAATTTCAACTGGCGTTGATGGTGTTGCTTTCTTAATCTTACGTCCATTTTCGTTATTCATGGTCCGAACTCGACCGAAGGTGTTTCCAACAACGATTGGATCTCCAACGTGCATCGTCCCTTGTTGAACCAGCAAAGTAGCAACTGGGCCTCGACCTTGATCTAACCGAGCTTCAACTACAGAACCTGCAGCACGTTGCTCAGGGTTAGCCTTTAGTTCCATCATTTCTGCTTGCAAAAGAATCATATCCAGCAATTCATCAATATTCTTATCGAACTTCGCAGAAATCTTAACAAAGATGGTGTCACCACCCCAGTCTTCTGGAACCAGACCATACTCTGTTAATTGTTCCGTAACGTGATCTGGGTTGGCACCTGGCTTATCGATCTTATTAACCGCGACAATAATTGGCGTCTTAGCTGCCTTCGCGTGATTAATTGCTTCGATCGTTTGAGGCATTACACCATCATCAGCCGCAACTACAAGGACAGTAATATCAGTAATGTTAGCACCACGAGCCCGCATTTCGGAGAAGGCCGCGTGACCTGGGGTGTCCAAGAAAGTAATTAATTGATCATTGTAACGAACTTGGTAAGCCCCAATCGCCTGAGTAATTCCTCCTGCTTCATGCGCAGTAACGTGCGAATGACGAATCTTATCCAGCAACGTGGTCTTACCATGGTCAACGTGTCCCATTACTGTGACAACTGGTGGCCGCGGAACCATGTGTTCTTGATTCTTTTGTTCATCATCAAAGAACTTATCCAAGTCGGCAATATCTTCTTGAATCTTTTCCTTAGCTTCAATTCCGTAGTCAGCCGCTAAGATTTCAATTGTATCCTTATCAAGAGATTGGTTTTGGTTAAC
This sequence comes from uncultured Lactobacillus sp., assembly GCA_947252915.1. Classification (GTDB taxonomy): domain Bacteria; phylum Bacillota; class Bacilli; order Lactobacillales; family Lactobacillaceae; genus Limosilactobacillus. Next base: position 3,953 of record CAMXWI010000080.1, on the reverse strand, counting down.
CATTACCCCAAGCATGAATAACTTCTTAACAATTTCTGCTGCAGAACGGTGCAGAATCTTTGCTAAGTCTTGCGCATTCATTCCTTCAGTGTATTCTAAGACATCAGGCAATGGACGATCTTTCCGTTGAGTTGGTTGCTTTGGCGCAACATTCTTCATCCGTTGATTATTACGGTTCTTCTTATTACGCTTCTTATTCTTTTTACCATTACCAAACCAATGGGCACGGTTCTGGTTGTTTCCGCCACGTTGATTATTATCATGACGATTATTCCGTTGTTGTTGATTATTCTTCTTAACAGAATGTTGATTGGTATTCGCGGTTGGCTGCTGACCTTGCGCATGCTTCTTGTTTGAATCACCATGATGATCATTGTTAGCTACCTTTGGTCGCTGTTGCGACTTTTGCTTAGGTTGACTATCCTTCTTTTGTGGAGCATGGTTCTGGGTAACATCACGATGTTGCTTTACCGCACTACCATTCGATTTTTTCGCTTTTTGGTTGTTACCACCCTTAGCAGCTTGCCGCAATTTGGCAGCTTGATCGGGCGTAACGGAGGACATGTGACTCTTAATGCTCATTCCTTGATCGTTAGCAAGCTTTACTAACTGTTTACTTGGCATCTTGAGCTCTTTAGCTAATTCATAAATTCGTTCTTTGGCCATATGCTCACTCTCCTTCGTTTATTTGCTTGGTTAATTGTTGGAATTTCTTGGCGAATCCGCTGTTATTGATTGCCACAACTGAACGGGCTTGACCGATTGCCTGACTAATTTCCTGTCGACTAAAGACATCACAGGATGGAATCTTATAGAAAGTACACTTATCGGTAAACTTTTTCTTTGTACTAACCCCTGCATCACTAGCAATAAAAACAAACTGCGCTGTCTGATGACGAATTTGATTTAATACTAATCCTTCTCCAGTGGTCAGTTGGCTAGCCCGGCGGACTAATCCTAATAACTGTAAAATTTGGTGCTTAATCATTGCCAAATAACTTTTGCCGCGCTTGAGCATGATCAGCATATTTGATTAATTCATCATAGAATTCATCATCAAGAGTCACATTAAAGGCCTTATCAAAGGTTCGCTCTTTTTTGGCTTGTTCAGCAATTTTCACATCAACTGCAACATATGCACCACGACCCGGCTTCTTACCAGTTGGGTCTAGTGACACTTCATTTTCTTTATTGCGAACTACACGAATTAACTGTCGTTTAGGCATCATTTTGCCAGTCACAATATCTTTACGCATCGGTATTTTTCTCTTTTTCATTTTTTCACCCCGTTGCCTATTATTCGTCAGTCTCTAAAGAACTGTCTTCATCAAAGTCATCAGTATCAACTTCAGAAAGTGGCTTGATATCAATCTTATAACCAGTTAATTGAGCTGCCAGTCGAACATTTTGACCCCGTTTACCAATAGCTAATGATAATTGGTTATCTGGCACTATAACATTACAACCCCGGTGAACCCGTGGTTCACTTTCCTCACCATCAACTTTTGGTTGGTTTTCTTCAATTTCACCATTATTTTCATCAAAGATAACAGCCTTAACTTCGGCTGGGTTAAGTGCATTACGAATAAAGTCTTCTGGCTCTTCCTCGAACTTAACAATATCGATATTTTCACCGCCAAGTTGGTTCACAATTGTCTGTACTCGAGCCCCTCGTGGGCCAACACAGGTACCAACAGCGTCAACATTACTATCTCGAGAGAAAACTGCAACTTTAGCCCGATCCCCAGCTTCACGGACAATTCCCTTAATTTCAACAATTCCTTGACTGATTTCAGGAACTTCCTTTTCGAATAAACGCTTAAGTAAGTCGGGAGCGGTCCGGCTAACAAAGACCTGTGGTCCTTTGGTATCTTTTAATACCCGTGTAACGTAAACTTGAACATGGTCATGAGTACGGTAATGCTCATTTGGCATTTGGTCATGTTTATTCATGGCCGCTTCAACCCCACCAGTTAAATTAATGTAAATAAACCGGCTATCTTCACGCGCAACTTCACCATCAACCAGGTCATCCTTTAATTTATTGTACTTTTCGTACACGATTCGGCGTTCTTCTTCACGTAATTGTTGAAGAACCACACTTTTTGCAGTTTGAGCAGCAATCCGTCCAAAGTCATTTGGGGTAACTTCTTCTTTAAAGTCATCGCCAATTTCATATCCATGACTCACGTGCATTGCGTCACGTAAACTAATTTGTTCAATTGGGTTGGTAACCTCATCGACAACCTTTTTGGTTGCAAAAACTTTGAAATCACCAGTCTGTTCATCAATTTTTACTTCAACGTTAGCATTATTATCATCATAATTCTTTTGGTAAGCATTCGCTAAAGCATCCGTTAAAGCATTGACAATTACGTCTTTTTTGATGCCTTTTTCCCTTTCCAAGACATCCATTGCCCCTAACAATTCAGCTTTTTGTTTTTTTGTGCTCATAATTTATTTTGGCTCCTTTTTAAATTTTCACAGCTAAGCGAGCTTTTGCAACTAATTTTCGTGGAATCGTCAATGTTTTATGCCGAGTTTTATCAAGATAATCGATCGTTAATTCATCTGTCGTAACGGTCTTTAAATCACCTTCATAAACTTTTTTTCCTTCTAGAGCTTGATACAAAGAAAGGTGAACATATTCACCAATTGCCCGTTGATAGTCTTCTTCCTTCTTTAAAGGACGTTCTGCTCCTGGTGAGGAAACTTCCAGAAAGTAAGCTTGGGGAATCGGATCAGGGTCACAATTGTCCAGTGCTTCACTCAATTGATCACTAACGTTAACACAATCTTCCAATGTGATTCCGCCAGTTTTATCAATATAAACGCGTAAGTACCAACTATGGCCTTCCTTCACAAATTCAGTATCAAAAAGATAAAAATCATATTGATCCAAGATGGGTTGAACCAACTCATTAACGGTTTTAATTACATCCTTTGTACTCAAATTGTCACCTCCAATTAATTGCAATAAAAAGAGCGAGCATTGCTGCTCACCCCTTTCCGAAGTCATTTACCGTTATTAATAATAACATTAACCACGATAAAACACAAATTTTATAATTGATCAAATAAACTAAGTTGGTTTTGGTCAGGCAGGCCTTCGAGAACGTTATTAGCATCCATAAACTCAATAATGGTTTGAGAAACCTTCCCCCGTTCAGCCAGATCCTCCTTAGATAAGAATGGCTTTTCCTCCCGGGCAGCCACGATCTGTTTTGCAACGTTCATTCCTAATCCTGGAATAGCACGGAATGGTGCAATTAATGTCTTACCATCTATCAACCAGTTTGAAGCGTCTGACCGATCTAAATCAACCATCTTAAACTTGTATCCCCGTTCCAACATTTCATTGGCTAATTCAAGAATGGTCAACAAGCTCTTTTCCTTTGCCGAGGCATCATTACCCTTATCAGTAATTTCTTTCATTGCGGCTTTAACTGCGTTCTTACCACGCGACATCGCTACAACATCAAAATCATCTGCACGAACAGAGAAGAATGCACAATAATAAGTTAATGGGAAATAAACCTTGAAGTAGGCAATTCGCAACGCCATTAAAACATAGGCAGCAGCGTGGGCCCGCGGAAACATGTACTTAATTTTTAAACATGAGTCAATATACCACTGTGGAACATTGGCCTCGTGCATTTTAGCCTGCCACTCATCAGGAATTCCACGACCGTGTCGAACAGATTCCATCACCTGGAAAGAAGTTTCTGAATCCAGGCCGTAGTGAATTAAGTCAGTCATAATGTTATCACGACACCCAATCACGTTTGCAATCGTTGCAACACCATCCTTAATTAATTCTTGAGCATTATCCAACCACACTCCAGTTCCGTGTGACAACCCAGAAATTTGGAGTAATTGTGAATAGTTCTTCGGATGGGTATCTTCCAGCATTCCGCGGACGAATCGAGTTCCGAACTCTGGCAGCCCTAAAG
>CAMXWI010000079.1 GCA_947252915.1 uncultured Lactobacillus sp. | reverse complement strand
ACGAGATCCTCGCAACCGTCTCGTGGGCTCGGAGATGTGTATAAGAGACAGTCAGCGGACTTCGCACCATTTGAATTTCCAGTTGTTAAGAACGGCAAAAAAACTTACAACGGATTTGACATTATGGTTGCTAACCAAATCGCTAAAGACATGGGTGTTAAGCTCAAGGTACAAAACATGCAGTTCTCATCATTAATTGGTGAATTGCAAAATAATAAGGTGCAGATGGTCATGGCTGGAATGACCGCTACTAAAGAACGGCGGAAAGCAGTTGACTTCTCCAAACCATATTACACTGAATCTGAATCTCTGCTGGTAAGAAAGAGCGATGCTAATAAGTACACCACGCAGGCAAGTACCAAGGGAGCTTCATTTGGTGCTCAGCAAGGTTCCATTCAGGAAAACGTTGGTAAGAGCCAAACTAAGGCCCACATCGTCAGTGAAGGGTTAGTTACCAGCCTGACGACTGAATTAAAGGGTGGCAAACTAGACGGTGTTGTCCTAGCCCAAAAGGTTGCGGAAGAGTATGTTAAGAAGTACCCGAACGACTACGCCATTGCGCCAGTCAAGTTACCAGTGCCAAAGTCACAACGGGAAATTTGCATTGCCTTACCAAAGAATGAACCAAAGTTGAAGAAGAAGGTTAATGCGGAAATTACTAAGATGCAAAAGAATGGCCAATTAGATCAAATGTTCCAAAAGGCCCAAGACCTGCAGGAACAAACAGGGAAGTAATCAATCAAAGAGAGTAGAGGATGATGTTAAATGATGGAATTTAGTTTTCTCGGTAAATACTGGCCAATGTTTTTACAAGGGTCAGAATTAACGTTAGTTATTTCAGTAATTGGGGTCGTTATCGGGTTCTTAATTGGGCTTTTGCTGGTCCTAATGCGGATGTCAAAAATCAAAGTTTTGAATTGGATCGCTGGCATTTATGTGTCAATCGTCCGGGGAACTCCTTCAATGATCCAAGTTCTGCTGGTTTACTATATCTTGTCTAAAACGCTACCGATTCCTCAAGTCCAGGTACTTGGTTCGGGCTTAGACCGGATTATTCCTGGTGCGTTAGCCTTAGGATTAAATTCTGGGGCGTACACTTCAGAAATCTTCCGTTCTGGAATTATTTCAATTCCAGCCGGCCAAACTGAAGCGGGGCTCTCACTCGGGCTAAGTCGTCGTGATACCCTGTTTGAAATTGTTTTACCACAAGCATTGCGGAACACTCTCCCGGCAATGGGCAACGAATTCATTACTTTGATTAAGGAATCGTCAGTACTGTTCTATATTGGAGTACAAGAAGTTACTGCCGAAGCCTTAGGGGTTGGTGGGACCCTCTACAACTTTATTCCACCGCTGATTGTTGCGGCCGTGATTTACTTTGTTATTACTCAAGCGCTGGCCTTACTACTAAATTGGTTGGAAAAGCGGATGAGTCAAAAGTATACGGTAAGTAATTAGTTAACAATTCATCCTTTACTAAAACCGCGTCGTTATTGTAACGGCGCGGTTTTTATGATTGATTATTGCGATGATATGATGTAAAAATCATGCAACACAATCTTTTAAATTGTATTTTACAAATATCAATTGATTAATAAAAAACGGAACTTACCAAATTGTTCTTAGACAATTATCGGGAACCGGATATGGCTAATTGCTATCCTACCTGCTTGTTAACCAAATTAAGCATGTGATCATAGGAAATGATCTAAATAAAAAAATATCAATCTGACGTTTATCGCCACTACATATTGTGTTTTGAATGTCAATAGTTTCAAGATGTTGTGTTCAATCTTTTTTCATTTAAGATAGATAATGTTAACTCCAAAGGGGATATTATCTATGAAAATCAAAACCACAACTCAGCATCCATTAGCAGTATTACAGGATGTTAATGTTATTAAGCGTGATGGGACCATCACACCGTTTTATTCCTATAAATTAGATTTAATTATGCGTGAACTTCATGTAGACTGGGCAACTCAAGCCAAAGTGTACGAAGAATTAGTAAAGGCCTTAGCGGGGAAGGATCGTGTCATGACAATCGAAATTGCCCAAGCCATGATCGATGGTTTTCGTGCCGCTGGTCATAACGAATTCGCAATGGCTTTCATTAACTATCGGAAGCAGGATGATCGGGCCTTTGCTGAAGCAACTAACCCGATGTATAAGTTGGATCAGCTGTCTGACCGTAATTCGCGAGTAGTTCACGAAAACGCTAATAAGGATTCCAAGGTCTTTAATACGCAACGTGATTTAGAGGCCGGTATGGTTAGTCGGGCACTTGGCTTACGGATGTTACCGCAAATAGTTGCCAAGGCCCACCTGCGTGGTGATATTCACTGGCATGACCTTGATTACTCTCCAGTCACACCAGAAACCAATTGTTGTCTAATCGACTTTGATGAGATGTTCAAGAATGGGTTCAAGATTGGGAACGCTTGGGTGTCCTCACCACGGTCAATTCAGACCGCAACGGCTCAAATGTCGCAAATTATTGCTAACGTTGCTTCATTACAATATGGTGGTTGTTCTGCTAACCGGATCGATCAACTTCTCGAACCATATGCCAAGATTAATTATGAAAAGCATTTACGAGATGCTGAACAATGGGTTGCACCAGAAAAGCGTGAAGAATACGCTAAAACTAAGACCAAGAAGGATATTTATGATGCGATGCAGGCGCTAGAGTATGAAATTAACACTTTGTACTCTTCGCAAGGACAGACACCATTTACGACGATTAATTTTGGCCTGGGGACTTCCTGGATTGCTCGGGAAATCCAAAAATCTATTCTGAAGATTCGGATTAAGGGTCTTGGTAAAGAACACCGGACTGCCATTTTCCCTAAATTGATTTTTACGTTAAAACGGGGACTTAACTTAAATCCCGGGGATCCAAATTATGATATTAAACAACTAGCTTTGGAATGTTCAACTAAGCGGATGTACCCTGATTTGTTAATGTATGACAAGATTAAGGAAATTACTGGTTCATTTAAGACCCCGATGGGATGCCGTTCATTTCTTCAAGGTTGGCAAGATCCAGAAACCGGTAAAGAAGTTAATTCTGGACGAATGAACTTAGGGGTAGTAACCGTTAATTTGCCACGAATTGCGTTGGAAGCCCATGGTGATAAAAAACTCTTTTGGCAAATTTTCCAAGAAAAGATGCGGATCTGTAAGATTGCCTTAGATTATCGAATTAAACGAACCAAGCAAGCTAAGCCAGAAAACGCGCCATTATTGTATATGTATGGAGCTTTTGGCAAACGTCTCAAGAAAACGGATAGTGTTGACGAAGTATTCAAGAACAGCCGGGCAACTGTATCATTAGGCTACATTGGGTTATATGAAGTTTGCACGACGTTCTATGGGCCAAAGTGGGAACACAATAAAGAGGCCCATGACTTTGCTGTTTCAATTGTCAAACAAATGCATGACCTTTGTGCAAAGTGGGAAGATGAAGAAGGTTATCATTTTAGCCTGTATTCCACACCAGCTGAATCGTTGACTGATACATTCTGTCAGGATGATTTAAAGAAATTTGGTCGTGTAGAGGACGTCACAGATAAGGAATATTACACGAATAGTTTCCACTATGATGTGCGGAAGCATCCAACCCCATTTGAAAAACTAGAGTTTGAGGAAGCATTTCCTAAATACGCTGCTGGTGGTTTTATTCACTACTGTGAATATCCAAACTTACGGCAAAATCCAAAAGCCCTCGAAGCAGTTTGGGATTGGGCTTACGATCACGTTGGTTATTTAGGTACGAATACGTCGATTGACCAATGTTTCAAGTGTGGCTTCAAGGGTGAATTTGAGGCAACTGCCCGCGGCTTTAAGTGTCCACAATGTGGTAACCACGACCCGGCAACCTGTGATGTTGTTAAGCGGACCTGTGGTTATTTAGGGAACCCTCAACAACGTCCAATGGTGCATGGCCGGCATGAGGAAATCATTCATCGTGTTAAGCATATGGATCCACGGATGATCAAATCTGCGGCGCAATTTGAAACCCAACGGCAAATGGATACCAAAGAACACCGAGCCAAATTTAATGGTGACCAAATCTAAGGAGGGATCGATATGGGGGAACGGCATCAACATCGTCTACCCAAAAATCCACGTCCTAAGGAATGGTTAGCAGCGGATCATTCTCTGCAGTATGTTGCTGATTATAAGCCATTCAACTTTGTTGATGGTGAAGGTGTCCGGTGCAGTATATACGTCAGTGGCTGTCTATTTAATTGCCCTGGATGTTATAACAAAGCCGCTCAAAATTTTCATTATGGACAACCGTATACTCAGGAACTTGAAGACAAAATCATGACGGATTTAGGTCATGACTACGTGCAAGGGTTAACCTTGTTAGGTGGTGAACCATTCTTGAATACGCAGGTTTGTTTAAAACTAATTAAACGCTTGCGTAAAGAGTACGGACATACCAAAGATATTTGGTCCTGGTCCGGGTATACTTGGGAAGAACTCCAGCAAGAATCCTATGATAAACTAGAAATGCTGAGCAATATTGATATTTTAGTTGACGGGCGGTTCTTGGAAGATCAAAAAGACTTGACGTTACAATTCCGGGGCAGCGCTAATCAACGCATTATCGACGTGCAAAAATCATTACGAGCCAACAAAGTCATTATTTGGGATAAGCTCGTTCATTAGTTAAGGGTGAAAAAATGACGTTAGTAGTAAAAAACTTACATGCAATTGTGAAGGAAACCGGTGAAGAAATTCTAAAGGGCGTTGATTTAACCGTTCCCACTGGTGAAGTGCATGCCATTATGGGGCCAAACGGGAATGGTAAGTCAACACTGGTCTCCACGATTATGGGTTATCCTGCTTATGAAGTTACTGCAGGGACCGTTACTTTTGACGGTGAAGATGTTTTAAGTAAATCCGTCACGGAACGGGCACAACTTGGTCTCTTTTTAGGAATGCAGTATCCGGCTGAAATTCCTGGAGTAAAGAATATTGACTTTATTCGTCAAGCAATGAATGCTACACAAC
>CAMXWI010000078.1 GCA_947252915.1 uncultured Lactobacillus sp. | reverse complement strand
TCTATCAAGAAATTAAAAAATACCCAAAGATTATTATTCATCGACACCAACGCCCAGATCCAGATGCGTTTGGCTCTCAGGTTGGTTTAGCGGAGATTATCAAAGCTTCCTTTCCTTATAAGGATGTTTATGTTGTCGGCAAGGATTTTCCAAGTTTGAGTTGGATTGGTCAGATGAATGATCTTAAATCAGCTGAATTTAATGATGCATTAGTCATTGTTGTTGATACGGCTAATGCGCCCCGGATTGATGATCGGCGATTTGATAATGGGGATAAGTTAATCAAAATTGATCACCATCCGAATGATGAACCTTTTGGCGACTTAATGTGGGTCCGTCCAGAAGCATCAAGTTGTTCAGAAATGATTTATGATTTTTACCAACACTTTGCTGATGATTTGAAGTTACCGAAGAAAGCGGCAAATGCCTTATATGCAGGAATTGTTGGTGATACTGGCCGTTTCCTATACCCTGCAACGACAGCTCGCACGATGTTAGTTGCGGGGGCGTTAATTGCCCATGGAGCAGATGCAGCTGCAATTAGTCAACGAGAAAATCAAATTACAGTTCCGCTAGCACGACTGTCCGCATACGTTTACGATAATTTAACCATTTCCGAAAGCGGGGCTGGTTATGTGGTTTTAAGTTCAGAAGTTTTGAAACGCTTTGGATTAACTGAAGCGGGAACGTCAGCGGTAGTTCCCCTGCCAGGACGCATTAATGAGGTTAAGGCGTGGGCGATTTTTGTTGAACAAGAGGATGGTCACTTCCGTGTCCGGCTCCGCTCTAAGGGTCCAGCAATTAATGAACTGGCAAAGAAGCACCGAGGCGGTGGCCATGAATTAGCTAGTGGGGCCAAAGCAGCCGACTTAGCGGAAATTAACCAGATTGTGGAAGAATTAGAGAAATTAACTAGTCAAGATAGATAGTGAGGATATTATGACAACAACGTTTGCTGATTTTAAATTAAAACCTTGGCTGCTGACTGCATTAAAGTCAAAGTCCATTAATTTTGTTCAGCCAACTCCGGTTCAAGAACGGGTGATTCCGGAAGTTTTAAAGGGTGAAAATGTCGTTGGCCAATCGCAAACTGGTTCAGGGAAAACACATGCGTTTTTATTACCCATTTTTTCAATGATGGACGTAGATGAACAAAGGGTACAAGCAGTTGTGACAGCGCCGAGTCGTGAATTGGCCACTCAGACTTATAATGCTGCCAAACAATTAAACAAGTTTGCTCCAGAACCATTTACGATTCATAACTATGTTGGTGGAACGGATAAAGAACATCAAATTGAACAATTAAAGCGGAAACAACCTCAATTAGTCATTGGGACGCCAGGAAGAATTTTAGACTTGATTAATTCAGGAGCGCTAGACATTCATCTAGCAACTCAATTTGTGATTGATGAAGCTGATATGACTCTGGATATGGGCTTCTTGGAACAGGTTGACCAGATTGCTGGGCACTTTCCAGAAAAACTACAAATGATGGTCTTTTCCGCGACCATTCCAGTTGGCTTACGCCCGTTTTTAAAGAAGTATTTGGAGAACCCAGTAGTTGAAGAGATTCCTACTGAAACGGTGATTAACCCGAATGTAGAAAACTGGTTAATGTCTACCAAGGGTCGTGATAAGAATTCACTGATTTATGAATTGCTGACGATGGGTGAACCTTTCTTGGCATTAGTATTCGCTAATACCCGGGAACGGGCAACGGAGATTTACCATTACTTAACGGAACAGGGCCTGAAAGTGGCACTTATTCACGGGGGACTTGAACCACGGGAACGTAAAAAAATGATGCGCCAAGTGCGTAACTTAGATTTTCAATATGTGGTTGCTACTGACTTAGCGGCCCGCGGAATTGATATTGAAGGGGTTTCACTGGTGATTAATGATGATATTCCAACTGATTTGGAGTATTTTATTCACCGGGTCGGCCGAACCGGACGGGGCAACCTTCAGGGAACGGCAATTACACTGTATGCACCCTCTGAAGATGATTTAATCGCCAAATTGGAAGAACGGGGAATTAAGTTCATTCCGAAGGTAATCAGCAATGGCCGAGTCAAGACCACTTATGATCGAAATCGGCGGCGTGGTTATAAGCGTCGTAAGAAGGCCCTTGATCCAACTATGAAGGGGTTTGTCAAAAAAACCAAGAAGAAGGTTAAGCCTGGTTATAAAAAGCGGATTCGGAATAAAATTAAAGAAGAGGCGCGACAACAGGCAAAGCAAGAGCAACGGCATAAAATTCGGAAGGCCAAGCGGGCGCGTCAACGTCAGCATCGAGCCGAAAGGAAAAAGCAGTCATTAGGCCGTTGATTTTATGCATTGGTAAAGTTATAATAAAATCCGTCTGGGACATGGTAGATGATCGGAATGTTTAGAGAGATCCTGGTTGGTGAAAGGGATTCTGAAGATTTTTTATTGCTCCCCAGTAAGATAAGTGAATAAATCCCGCTTGGGAATCAAAAGAGGTTAACGATCCATCGTTGCAAACAGAGTGGTACCGCGCTTTCGGCGTCTCTGTATGCAGGGATGGTTTTTCTTTTGGAGGAAGAGAAACGAATGAAAAAACTAAAGAAATTAAATAGTGCGCAAGTGCGGCGGATGTATCTGGATTTCTTTATCCAACATGGCCATAAGGAAATGCCAAGTCGCTCATTAGTGCCGGTTGATGACCCGACTCTATTGTGGATTAACTCTGGTGTGGCCACAATGAAAAAGTACTTTGATGGTAAAGTGGTACCGGATAACCCACGAATGACCAGTTCACAAAAGAGTATCCGGACTAACGATATTGAAAACGTTGGTAAAACGGCTCGCCACCACACAATGTTTGAAATGCTTGGTAACTTTTCCGTAGGTGATTACTTCAAGAAGGAAGTTATTCCATGGGCCTGGGAACTATTAACCAGTGATGAATGGTTTGGCTTTGATCCAGAAAAGCTATACGTTACTTACTATCCGAAGGATCATGATGCTTACAATTACTGGCGGGCAGCTGGAGTGCCAGAAGATCATCTGATTCAGAATAAGGATAATTTCTGGGATATTGGTCAAGGTCCTTCTGGCCCAGATACTGAAATCTTCTATGACCGTGGTCAGGAAATGAATAATGTTGCTAAAGATGATCCAGAAAACTATCCCGGTGGCGAAAACGAACGTTACTTAGAGATTTGGAACATTGTTTTCAGTCAATTTAACCATACTCCTGAAGATACTTATGAACCACTGCCACATAAGAATATTGATACGGGGATGGGCTTGGAACGGGTAGTTTCAATTTTTGAAAATGCCCCAACTAATTTTGAAACGGACCTCTTTATGCCATTAATTAAGCAGACGGAGACGTTTAGCCAAAATAAGCAGTATGGACAAAATGATGCTGATGATGTCCAATTTAAGATTATCGCTGATCATATCCGGACAATTACTTTTGCAATCGGTGATGGTGCTTTACCATCCAATATGGGTCGTGGATACGTTATTCGTCGTCTACTGCGGCGAGCAGTAGTTGCTGGTAAAAAGCTCGGAATTGACGAACCATTCTTGGCCAAGATGGTACCAACTGTGGGCGAGATTATGAAGGATTACTATCCAGATGTGTTAGAGAATGCTGACTACATCGCCTCCGTAATTAAATCAGAGGAAGAACGGTTTAGTACAACGTTAAACGGCGGGTTAAATCTGCTAAACAACGTCATTGACGATGCTAAGCAAAATGGTACGAATGAAATTGACGGGAAGACAGCCTTTAAACTATATGATACCTATGGTTTCCCAATTGAATTAACCAAGGAATACGCAAGTGATGAAGGGTTAACCGTTGATCAAGCAGGCTTTGAAGCTGCCATGACTGAACAACAAAATCGGGCTAGAAACGCGCGTGATATTGATAATGGAATGGGTGTGCAGACTGACGTTTGGACTGACTTTACAGAACCAAGCAAATACGTTGGTTATCACCAATTGAGTGTTGATGATGCGAAGGTAATTGGTTTAACTGCGGATGGCCAGCACGTCCAAGAAGCGGACCCCCAAGCGGATGATATTGAAGTGATTTTTGATGTAACGCCGTTTTATGCTGAAATGGGTGGTCAAGTAGCCGATACTGGTGACATTATTGATAATTATGGTCATCAAGTGGGCCGAGTTGTGGATGTTCGACATGCTCCTCACCAGCAGAATCTTCACCGGGTTAAGCTGACCGCACCAATTAAACTGGGTGCTAAGTACCGTTTAGTTGTTGATCGGATTCGTCACCTTAAGATTGAAAAGAACCATACGGCAACCCACCTCTTAGATCAGGCATTGCGGAACGTTCTGGGCGGTCATACGCAACAAGCAGGTTCACTTGTTGAAGAGCATTACTTACGGTTTGATTTTAATCACTTTGGGCAGGTCACTGCTGAAGACTTAAAAGCAGTTGAGAAAATGGTAAATGATCAAATCTGGAAGGAAATTCCGGTTACCACAGTGGAAACCGATATTGACTCAGCTAAGGAAATGGGTGCTATCGCCCTCTTCTCTGATAAGTATGGTGATAAGGTCCGGGTAGTCAAGATTGGCGACTACAACACCGAATTTTGTGGTGGAGATCATGTTCAAAATACGAATGAATTAGGACTGTTCAAGATTGTTTCCGAAGCTGGGGTTGGTGCTGGAATTCGACGGATTGAAGCCGTTACTGGTAGTGATGCCTTTAAATTTATGCAAGAACGGACCGATCTTTTGGATGCAGCCGCTAATGAGTTAAAGGTTAGCCAAGAAAAGGAAGTTCCACATCGGGTTCAAGAGCTGCAGACGCAGTTAAAGGATTTAGAAAAGGATAACGCCAGTCTCCAAGCAAAGATTGCTGCTCAACAGGCATCACAAGTGTTTGATGATGTTCAGGACACCAAGCAGGGTCGACTGATCGCAGCAGAATTGAATGTTGCTGGGATGGGACAATTACGACAATTAGCCGACCAATGGCGAGCTAAGGGTCAATCTGATTTCTTAGTGTTAGCAACAGCTAATGGAGATAAGGCCAACTTATTGGTTGCAGTTAGCGATACGAAGGCTAAAAAAGTTAAGGCCGGTGATTTGATTAAGGCGATTGCCCCTGCCATCAACGGTGGTGGCGGTGGCCGGCCAACCTTAGCACAAGCAGGTGGAAAAAATCCTGCTGGTATCAAAC
>CAMXWI010000077.1 GCA_947252915.1 uncultured Lactobacillus sp. | reverse complement strand
TTGTAAGCCATCTATCGGGTTCGAACCGACGACCTCATCCTTACCATGGATGTGCTCTACCTAGCTGAGCTAAGATGGCACTGTTAGTATAACTGATTTAGTCAACCGTCATCAAGATTGATCAGCGATCTGAAAAACGTCCTGAATGGCATTTCATCCAGGACGTTACTTTAATTATTTAAGGTAGGCTTCAGCTTCCGCGGCGGATAAATCGAATTGATTCATCAATGTATGAACCGCCTCATTATGATTTGGTTCATACTTTTTCAATATTGCTGCTGTCTTCTTCGCGGCTTCCGTTAACCCTTCTTTGCGACCTTCCACAACTCCTTGCTTATGGCCTTCTGCCATCCCTTGTTTATGACCCTCTGCCATGCCTTGTTTATGACCCTCCGCCATTCCTTGCTTATGACCTTCCACCATGCCTTGCTTATGGCCCTCTGTTATGCCTTCCTTACGACCTTCTGCGATTCCTTCTTCAAGTCCCCGTTCACGACCCGCGGCTCGCGCATCCGCTAGATTCATCTCGTATGTCATAAAGCACCTTCTCCTTTCTGGATCTGCTTTAATCTCTCGCATCGTTTCCATAATTTTAACCACAAATGGGTCTCTTAAATTAACCTTATTTTCCATTAATTGAAGAAAACTCTTTATTTTCATCTTATCATGAATTACTGCAGCTTTGGCATTAAAAATAATTTCATGAAGACCGTCTCCTGCCTTCAAATCATGGTCTAGAGAATCACGATTTTCAAATTGGTAACGGACCCGTCCCTTACCATAATAATCAAAATCACAGAAAATGATAACGTACGTAGGATAAGCCGCCAGTTTCTCAAAACCGTCCCCTGGATTCAAAATATCAAAATCAGACTGCCGCAAATAATACCGTAATCGATACGGCAAATTATGATGGTTTGCTACCTGCATTTCAATCATGAAAATCCGCCCTTGATCATCACGAGCATAAATATCAAATCGTGATCCTCGTGAGTCTAATGGCCCATCCACCGTATACTGATGTTGGTGAAATTCATTTTTTTGGACCTTCAGTTCAGGAACAGCGCGTTGAATTAGTTCCAAACATAACTCCTTTTTCTGCATCACCATTCCAAACATCACATCGCTCGCAATTCCAAGTGATTCCCATTTCTTCCGTAACTGTTCATACTGTGTTAACTGCGTCTCTCGCTTCATTAATTATCCTCCAAATAATTAGTGCAGACTCTGCTGCCCATTATTTAAAGACGTAAAAGGGAGACCAATTCATCTGGTCTCCCTTAAAATTAATTCATTAATGATTTTTTAGTGACATTTTGTTGACTCACCACTGGTAGTTGCAAACTTGGCTGGCCCGTAATCGGAGTCATCTTAATTTGACCAACCGTTTCGCCCTTCTTCAATGGCGCACGAAGCTTGTGTTTCCCAATGGTCCGTTTGCCCTTTGCCAAAGTTAATTGTCCACTAAATTGATTGATCTTGCTTCCCTTTGGCAACCACAATGCTGCTGTTTGTTTCAAACCAATCTTTACCGTCTTACGCTTACCATGCGCAACCCGCACTTGATTAGTGAGTTTTTTCAAATCACTAAGTTGTTTCAAAGTTACCGGTTGGTAAGCACCTTGAACGGCTTCCAACATCTTGTTAGTTTCTTTAAACTGCTTACTATAATCATGAATATCGGTTCCCAATACGACCGTGATTAGTCGGCGATTATTGAAAATTCCAGTCCCCACAAAACAGTTACCGGCTTTATCCGTTGACCCCGTCTTCAAGCCATCCATCGTGCCATTTTTCGGTGCATTTCCATTATTAGGCAACATTCCGTTGATATTCAGCATATTATAACTTTGCTTATCATCGACTTTAAACTCAACGTTCGTGGCCTTAGTGATATTCAATGCATCCGGATACTTAGTTACTAAATACCGGCTAATCAACGCCATATCCTTAGCTGAAAAGGCATTCTCCGCTTTCTTAGAGACACCTTTGATCCCATTAGAGCCAAGCTCACCATTTGATAACCCGATCATATTATAAATTTTAGCATCATGAACACCAGCCTTTTTGGCCACTGCCTGCATTTTTTTATTAAAGGCTGCGGTACTGCCGGCTGAAGCTAATGCCAAGGCTTCCGCACTACCATCCGCCGACACAATCATCATTGATTCGCACAATGAACGAACCGTATAACGATGCCCGGCTTTTAACTCCACATTAGAAAAGTGCCAGTCCGTTGACGTTTTAGCAACCTTACGATTGATCTTGATTTTTTGATTCCAACTCAGCTTTCCATCCGCAATGTCTTGCTCAATCACCGCTAAGGTTAAAATTTTGGTACATGAAGCCACCGCTAATTTCTGATTAGCATTTTGTTGAAACAGGATCTGACCAGTTTGCGCATCCATCGTAATAGCCGCTTTGGCTTCTAACTTAGTTTGATCAGCCTGGGCCGTTGAAGTAAAGGCCGCTGTGAAGCAGCTGAAAACCATCACGAATGTTGCAAGCAGTAGCCCTAACTGCATTAATCGTTTCTTCAAAATAATCCTCCTCTTACTTTTGCGGACCCATGTTCATGGGTGCTGGCATTGGCCGGGGTTGCTGGCTCGCCCGGAACCGTTCGAGTGACTCTTGGCGAATCTTCGCCGCATTCTTCTTTAACTTCGTATTATTTCCCGGGTTATATACGTTGAAATCACCAACTAAGTGGATTGCAGTTAATTCCAATTCGTCCGGTACCAAAAAGTCGTTCTTAAGCAGACTAACCAAATACTTAGCGGCATCATTGAGGTTTTCTAACGCCCCGAAGTTTTCCGTGTTTGCCTCCATTTCAGAAGTCTTATCAATATTCCACTGATAGTATTCATTAAATTGATCGACAATGTGTTGCATCTTATGCCGCAATTCACGGCGAAACTGCGGAACACCTCGCATATCTTCTGAAATGTACTTATTCTTAGCCACAAATTCAAGGTTAAAACCATTTTGCGTTAGCTGCTGTTTCGTTTGATCAGCAGGCTGCTTAACCTGTGGACTAATGTGAAATTGAATTAAACGTGCTTCCATCATTTTTTACCTCGTTATCAATATGTATAACAACTCGCCACCAATCCACCAGCCATAAGCTAACACAACTGCGCCGAGCACGTCTGATGGATAATGAGCATGGAGAGTCAGTCGGCAGCCGATTACCAAAAGCCAGCCCAATAATACTAAACTACGAATCAGTAAGTTTGGGAATAGCATTCCGATCATCAGCGTCATCATGGTAGTTCCTAACGTATGGCCACTAGGAAAACTATACGTAGGGGTAGACTTACCAAATGTTGCTGGTCGTTGTCGTTTGAGATGATGTTTTATCCAAATACCAAATGCATCGACAGAGGCCAGCATTACTAAAACATACATTGCTCGAAGCGAGCGTCCCTGCACCACCAATAAACCCGCAAGCAAAAAATCCCACATGACCAAGGTCTTAGGGTCAAAAACGGTGGCAACCAGCTGCCACCACCAATTGTTTTGCTGTCGAATGATCCGATGCTGCAGCCGTTCTTCAACTAAACTAAACTGTGGCGAATAACGAATCCCCCAGCATAAACTGCCAAAGATTAATCCCGTCATCAGTAGTTGCAATAGCCAGCCAATCGTTAATTGCGGATGCATCATTCCACCACCTTTACCGTAACTTCATTAGTGTACCAAAGTTTCCGGAATTTGAGTATTGATTCTATACAAAGTCTGGTAATTTATGGTATTTTATTATTATTAAATTTAGATGAGAGGATGAGGCGTATGATTCCACGAATTGCAATTTCTGCTGACACATTAACTGAGGCCACCAATATCATTAACGAACGTGATGCATCGTTTGCACCCCGTCCTATTATTGAAGCTCTCATTAAATCACATGCTCTTCCAATCATCGTACCTAGTGTACCGCCGGAATTAGCAAAAAACTATGTCGATCAGTTTGACGGCATCATTTTCGCGGGCGGTGAGGATATCGACCCCACCTTCTATGGTGAAGAGCCCCATCCTGGTCTAGGAATGACCTACCGGAAACGTGACTTATCTGAACTCCAATTATTAAAGGAAGCCGTTAAGTCGGGTAAAGCTGTGATGGGGATTTGTCGAGGAATGCAACTGATTAATATCGGTTTAGGCGGTACCGTCTACCAAGACATGGCAGAAAACCCCTACGCTGAGCTGTTACATTCACAAAAGGCACCGGGTAACTTACCAACCCACCACGTTACAACAGTTGCCGGTAGTCGGATTCAGCAACTAGCTGGTGACCGTCCATACGTTAATTCCCGTCACCACCAAAGTCTGAATCAACTGGCTCCATCGTTAAAGGTCACGGCAACGGCAGACGACCAAGTGATTGAAGCCGTGGAATCCGTTGACAGCGATCAAATTCTAGCGGTTCAATGGCACCCCGAAAACATGTACAAGCACGACCAAGTGGCCCAAAACATCTTCCACGACCTCGTGGCACGGGCTACGAAGGTGGCTGAACGAAACTAAAAAATCAATTACAACAAAAAATCAAGCAACAATTTCACCTTTCCGATGATGAAATAAAAGCTTTATTTGAATAGTAAAAAGCGGCGGTCCAAACTGGGCTGCCGCTTTCTGATTATAGTGCATCCAACGCTGCTTTTAATTCTTTCGTCGTATAAATCTTACCATCTTCAAATCCATGGAACGGATGAAGGCTTTCTAGCGCTGCCTCTTGTTATCGCTTGGCCCGTTGTAATGCGTACGCCTCTAGTGAGCCATCTTGAACATAGTTCATTAACTGGCCACTTGGAGTCATCAGTGGATTCAAAATCCGATCTTCCAATTCATCTAAAATTTCCGTATATTCCGGTCCTAATTGAATTTGGTTAGCGTATTGCGCCAAACGCTTAATCATTGCCAGAGCCGTTGCCTGGTATTGTGTCTTTTCTTGTGGATCTTCTTCCGCCACTATCCGGTTTCGTTCATCAGCTTGTTTCAAAACATCGTCTACTTCCGCTTCCGGCATTGCTGGATGCATAATGAAATAACTAGCTAATAACCGAATAAACCTTAACGTCACCGTCTTCACCCCGACCGCAGTCGTCGGATCAAGATCTAACATCCGCAATTCGACATACTTAATTCCCTCTTTATGCAGCCGTTTTAACTCTGCGTTACCTTTAAAAC
>CAMXWI010000076.1 GCA_947252915.1 uncultured Lactobacillus sp. | reverse complement strand
CCCGTTACGTGAGCGAGAACTCGCAATTCAACTTGAGAGTAATCACTAGAGAAAATCTTCCATCCGGGTTGGCTCGGCTTAAACGCGCGCCGAATTTTTCTTCCTTCCTCTAATCGAACGGGGATATTTTGGAGGTTTGGATCAACTGATGATAACCGCCCCGTTTGTGTTAAGGTCTGCAAATAACGAGTATGGATCTTTTGATCTGATGAATGAATAACCTTGAGCAAACCAGTGATATACGTTGACTGAATTTTAGAAATTTGGCGATAAATCAAAATATTATCAATAATCGGTGCTTGGCCCTGCAATTTTTCTAAAACCTCAACCGATGTCGAATAACCGGTTTTTGTTTTTTTAATAACTGGTAACTTCATCTTCTCAAAAAGAATCGTTCCCAACTGTTTGGTCGAATTAATATTAAATTCTTCCCCAGCTTCGTTGTAAATGGCTTGTTCTAATTCCGCTAGTCGTTCCTTTAACTTGCTACCCATCTCTTTCAAAGTGGTGGCATCAACGTGCACTCCTGCAATTTCCATTTGGGCTAACACGTGGGAAAGCGGACGTTCAATGTCGGTATACAACGGCCACTGCTCATTTTCATGAAGCTGGTCAATTAAAGGACGTTTTAACTGCTCAATCGCCATTCCTTTTTGAACCAGATGAGTGAAGAAAACATTCTGATCATCGGGGAGTTGGCGACTTTTCCCCTTCCCATAAACTTCTTCATCAGATTGAACTTGGTAATAATCATGTTCATGGGCTAATTGACCCAGATCATTACTGTTATCATTCGTATTTAATAAGTAAGAGACGAGCAAAAAATCAAAACCAACATCATGAAGTTCAATCCCTTGTCGATGAAGGACAACATAATGTGCCTTTGCATTAAACGTATCCTTTTTAATTTGTTGATCTTCTAATAACTCCTTGATTTCTGGTGCCGATAAAAGTTCTGGATCCCGACTAACCCACCAGTGACCCTGCGAGCCAATCACAAACCCCGCCACTGGTGAGACATGGTAATTAGAATCAGGTAATTCCAAAAGGAAGACCATCTGATCTTTAATTTGCTTAAGTTCTGCAAGATTGTCAGCAGTGAGTTCAGTAAACTGGATCTGTTCATTGACCACTGGTTGATGAGTATCTGGAGCTACTTGCATTTTGGCTAAAAATGATTTGAAATTTAGCTTTTTAAATAAAGCAATTAACTTTTCCTGTTGAGGTCCTTGGTAAGTTAGGTCTGCTAGTCCAATTTTAACTGGCGCATCACGTCGAATCCGTGCCAAATCTTGACACTGCCGAGCGATAGCTTCTTCATTGATTAAATTATCCTTCCGTTTGCTCTTCTTCATCTGGTCAATATTTTCATAAATCCCATCTAAAGAACCATACTTACGAATTAAATTCAATGCAGTTTTTTCACCGATTTTGGTTACTCCCGGGTAATTATCTGAACTATCACCCATCAAGGCTTTAACATCAATGAATTGAGTTGGAGTTACCCCGAGTTTCTCCTTCATATATTCTGGCGTAAAGTGTTCGGTTTGGGTGACTCCCTTCTTAGTTACCGCGACGGTAGTATGGTCAGTTGCCAATTGGGTTAAATCACGGTCCCCAGAAACAATTAAGGTTCGAAAGCCCGCCTGATCTGCCTGTTTTGCTAGTGTTCCGATAATATCATCGGCTTCATAATCTGGCAGCTCATAGCTATGCAGTCCTGAAGCTTCTACCAATTGCCGTACATAAGGGAACTGCTCGGTCAATTCCTCGGGTGTCTTTGCTCGGCCAGCTTTGTAGTCATGATATTTAGCAGTCCGAAAAGTAGTTTTACCAGCATCAAAGGCAACTAAAGCCGCATCCGGTTTAAAATTTTCTAAGACATGATCCAACATTAGTTTGAAACCATAAATGGCTGCTGTATGTAAACCATCTTGATTAGTAAAACGGTCGATTTGCGTGTGCATTGCATAAAATGCCCGGAAAACTATACTATTTCCGTCAATTAATAAAAGTTGCTTTTCTGCCATAATTCAACCTCGCTCTCTTTCTGGTACCATTGTACCAATCTTTAACCCAAAATAAAAAGAGGCCGGACTAGAACTAGCACACTAGCTCATTGTCCGTCCCCTAGGAAACGTTAATTCCGATCGCTCATCCCAAAGATTTGTAATAAGGATAGGAAGAGGTTAATGAAGTCCAGGTATAATTGCAAAGCACCTAAAACGGCTAACCCACCAACTGATACTTGTGATCCATAATTAAGATAAATGTTCTTCATCTTTTGCGCATCCCAACCAGTTAAGACTACGAAGATGATTACCGCAATATACGAAAAAACGTAAGAAATTGCAGCGCTTCGTAAGAACATGTTAATCAGACTAGCGATAATTAATGCCACCAGGGCAGCTAAAGCATGACTTCCTGCACGACTAAGATCACGTTTCGTTACTGTTCCATAAATTGTCATCGTAATGAAAACTGCAGATGATGATAGGAAAGCAGCAGCAATATTAGCAGTGGTATATGCAATCGAGATGAGCGAGAACTCAAATCCATAAATTACTGCAATTACCATTAGCATTAGCAGGCTTCCTGCTGGATTCCGCGTAGCACTAAAACTAATCCCCATCGAGAGTGCAATAGGCAAAAGTAGAATTAACCAAACCATTCCACTGTGCTGCGTCGCAAATGCTAATGACGATGCCCGAAATGGAACCATCGTTAAATATGCTACAAATGCAGAAACGATGACCGCAACTGACATTAACCCATACATCCGGGTTAAAAAACTATTTAATCCCGCAGCGTTCACTTCACGACGCGGTTCTTGTGAAAAATTATCCACGATAACTCCTCCTTAAATCAGTAAATTTATAAAGAAATGGTAGCAAACGCCACCATTTCAATCAAGGATTTTTACTCTTTTATAAACTACTTTTTCAATAAACGCGCATATTCATCTTCATACTTTTCAATATCACCAGCGCCCATGAAGACTACCACTGCATGATGGTAATTTAAAAGTTTATTCATAGTTTGCATGTCAATATCTTCACTACCAGGAATCAGCTGTTCAAGGTCCGCGCTAGAAACATGCCCCGCATTTTCCCGAATTGAACCAAAAATTGGGGTAACGAATGTTTGATCCGCCTTACTTAAGGCTTGCCCAAACCCTTTTAAGTACGCCTGAAGTCGTGAATAAGTATGGGGCTGGAAAACCACCACTAATTCCTTGTCTGGATACTTCTGCCGAGCAGCATCGATCGTAGCATTAATTTCTGATGGATGGTGAGCATAATCATCAATAATCGTCATGTCACCCAGCTTACTTTCACTAAAACGCCGCTTAACCCCATTAAAGTTTGCTAACTCTTTTTGAATTGCGGTTAAATCAACATGTTCCATGTAAGCCACTGCAACAACCGCTAAACTATTAAGGACACTGTGTTCTCCGTAAAGATGAATTGTAAACGTTCCTAATTTTTGATCACGATAGTAAGCATCGTAGGTCGATCCTGCTGGTGTCCGCACGATATTTTCAGCCCGAAAATCATCCTGCGAATTGGTTCCATAATAATAAACTGGAACATCAACTTTAAGTTGACGCAGGTTCGGATCGTCACCCCAAGCAAAAATCCCTTTTTTGACCTGCTGGCCATACTGCTCAAATGAAGCACGAACATCATCAATATCCTTAAAGTAATCAGGATGATCAAAATCAATATTCGTCATAAGCGCATAGTCGGGATGATAAGCTAAAAAGTGGTCACGATATTCATCTGCTTCAAACACAAAGAACCGTGAATCTGGGTTTCCGTGACCGACTCCATCACCAATTAAGTAACTTGTTGGTTCAACATTTGAAAGCACATGTGATAGTAATCCGGTGGTACTAGTCTTACCATGTGCCCCGGCAATACCAACAGATGTGTTACTCTCAATGACTTGTTCAACCGTTTGTGGGTATGTTTGAATCGTTAGCCCCAGTTCCTTGGCGCGAACAATTTCTGGATGATCATCACCAAAGGCATTCCCTTGAACAACGATCATCCCCTTCTTCAAATTAGCCGGATCAAATTCATGAATCTGAATTCCCGCCTTTTCTAGAGGATCCTGCGTGAAAGTCTCTTTAGTAATATCTGAACCTTCAACATGGCTGCCAAGATCATTTAACACCCGTGCTAGAGCGGCCATTCCTGTCCCTTTAATCCCAACAAAATAGTAACTTTTTTGATTATTCATATTAGTGTTCCTTTCTGTTAGGCGAATAGTTGATTACCACGATTAAAATCAAACGGTGCACCATTTGCAGCGAAATCATCATCAAGAATTAAACATCCCGGCTTGTCAGGAGCATTTTTCAATCCCAATTCACGTGGGGTACAAATCATTCCATCACTTTCTACTCCCAGCAATTTACCAGGCCAAATCAATTTACCATTAGGCATCATTGTACCAACCGTTGCAGCAACGACTTTGATATTTTCTCGCAAATTAACTGATCCACAAACAATTTGGCGTTTTTCACTCCCAAAGTCGACCGTTGCAATGTGCAAGTGATCTGACTTCGGATGATCAATCATTTTTTCTACGTAACCAACTTGAAAATGGGGCTGCGTAGCTGGTTCAATCAGCTGCTTAAAACCAGCTGCCGTCAAATGAGCATTAATCTTGTCAATCTGATCAGCATCTAAGTCAACATTACCATTCACTGACTTTAGTTCTGGTAATAATTCACTAGCCTGTAAAATATTGTAACCTAATAATTTACCGTCCTCGTGATTGCTAATTTCAACAACACCATTTTTGGTTTGTTCACTTTGGTCACCATTGCCAGGTGCAACCATTAACACTAAAATATCGCCCATTTCATGGGAATTATAACTTGCGATTAGCATCTCTTTTAATCATCCCTCTAAGTTTCATTCTTCTTTTAATATTCACAGATTAGATTGTACCATAACCGCCGTAATCAGTAAGCACTAATTACGAAATAAGGGACCCGGCATCATCACGATTACCCAGTCCCTCATTTTTATGCTAAACCCTTTAAAAAGTCTTCAACCTGTTCCTTCGTTTTACGATCCTTATTAACAAATCTGCCAACTTCTTGGCCGGCCTTATAAACCACAAAACTTGGAATTCCCATAATCCCTAAGTCAGCCGCCAAGTCAATATTTTCGTCACGATCTACTAGTAGGAAAGTA
>CAMXWI010000075.1 GCA_947252915.1 uncultured Lactobacillus sp. | reverse complement strand
CGGTTAGGTGAAAAACTCACCGCTGCTCACGACGCCCTTGACCAGCTTGGCGTCAGCGATCCAAAACTAAATCAACTTGTTGCGACGGCATTAGCTAACCATGCTTTAGGGGCTAAATTAACTGGTGGCGGACGTGGTGGCTGCATGTTTGCCATTACCAAGTCAGCGTTAGGTGCACGAAAAATTGCCAGCATTCTCAAAGAGAATGGCGCAGTGGCCACTTGGATTCAACCATTTAATAAAGGGGTAACATCATGAAAGCAAGTGCACGGGCACATACGAATATTGCCTTAGTTAAGTACTGGGGAAAAAAGGATCCCCAACTAATCATTCCGCAAACTGATTCATTGTCACTAACCCTTGATAAATTCTTCACCGACACCACGGTGGAATTTTCTGAATCATTACAGCAAGATGAACTAATTATCGATGGCCAGCCAATTACACCACAAAAAATGGCTAAAGTGACAGCGGTCCTGGATCAAGTTCGGTCTTTAAGTCATCAACATTATTTTGCAAAAGTAATTTCGCAAAATAATGTACCAATGGCAGCCGGATTAGCGTCATCCGCTTCCGCCTTCGCCGCATTAGCACTGTCAGCCAGTACGGCTGCCGGATTACATTTATCGCCGCATGATTTGTCTCAGTTAGCCCGCCGCGGATCCGGTTCGGCAACCCGTTCCATTTTCGGAGGCCTGGTGGAATGGCACGCTGGCGTTGATGATGCTAGTTCTTATGCAGAACCAATTATGGAACAAGTCGATTTTGGAATCGAAATGATTGCTATCTTAATTGACACTAAGCAAAAAAAGGTGTCCAGTCGTGGTGGTATGCAGTTATCAGTCACAACTTCACCATTTTACCCAGCATGGCGTAAAGTGGTCGCTGCTGATATGCAAGCTATGAAAGTGGCAATCTCAAAACGAGATATTAATCAGATGGGACACATTGCTGAAGAGAATGCGATGCGGATGCATACGTTAACCATGTCTGCAGATCCGGCATATACCTATTTTGAAGGAGCCACTATTAAAGCTATCAATTTGATTAAAGGCTTGCGAGAGCAAGGAATAAACTGCTATTATACGATAGATGCGGGTCCTAACGTCAAAGTAATCTATGACCATCAGGACCGTCAACGAATTATTGATAAATTAGCTCCGGCGTTTGGTAAGGACCACTTAATCATTGCTCAACCGGGACCAGGAGCACACTTAATCTAACATGGGGAAGGAATTTCAATCGTGATTACTGAAAAGGCACCAGGAAAACTTTATATCGCCGGTGAATATGCCGTTGTCGAAAATGGGTTCCCGGCAATTTTAGTTGCTTTAAATCAATTTGTGTATTGTTCAATCGAACCATCGACAAATGGTACAGGAAAGATTGTTAGTCACCAATACCAGAATAATGCAGTGCAATGGCACCGCCAAGGTGATCAAATGATCGTTGACCAACGCGATAACCCGTTTTCATACATTTTATCTGCAATTCAGGTCACTGAAGAATACGCCCGAACACTCAACAAACCACTGGATGTTTACGATTTACACATTGATAGTGAATTAGATTCCGTTTCTGGAAAGAAGTATGGACTAGGCTCTTCAGCAGCCGTAACCGTGGCGACAGTTAAAGCCCTTTGTCAGTTCTATCACCTACCAGTGAATAACGACCGGATCTTTAAACTTGCTGCCATCGCTCATTTTGCCGTTCAAGGCAATGGCTCCTTAGGTGATGTTGCGGCTTCAGTATATGGTGGCTGGATTGCTTACCACTCCTTTGACCGGCAGTGGCTAGCAGAGCAACGTAAGTTTTTAGACTTGACCACTCTCCTTAACCTTCCCTGGCCGAATCTCAAAATTGAAACGCTCACTGCTCCTGCCAATTTAGCATTAGTAATTGGATGGACAGGCAAACCTGCTTCAACATCACAATTAGTGGATAAAATTTCACTATTTAAAGCCCGGCAACAAGCTCAATATCAAGAATTTCTCAATGCCAGTCGGCAATGTATTCAACGAATGATTAATGGTTTTCACACTGGTAGTCTGGAAATGATCCAAGCCGAAATCCGTTATAATCGTTCCCTCTTGCAAGAATTAGCTCGCCGTTCGGGAGTGCAAATTGAAACCCCCGTTCTGAAACAGTTATGTCAAATTGCGGAGCAGTTTGGCGGGGCTGCTAAAACTTCCGGCGCAGGTGGTGGTGATTGTGGCATAGTTGCTATTGACGCCCAATCTGATCTCCAATCCATGATTAACCAATGGAATGCAGAAAATATTGAACATTTGCCGCTTACCGTGCACTTCATGAACAACGTTCATCGTTACACGATTAAACTAAAATAATGGAGTATCCGATCTATGAGTCCAGAACATGCAAAACGGAAAAATGAACACCTCTCCCTCGCGGAAAAATTTTATAATCAAACGCACCACCAGCACCCGTTTGATCAGATTCGTTTACTCCCTAACGCTCTCCCAGAAATGGCGGTTGCCGATGTGAATCCAACCATTAACATTGGCCGCCTTCACATGCAATGGCCCTTTTATTTTGAAGCGATGACTGGCGGTAGTGAACAAGCAAAAAAAGTTAACAGTGCATTGGCAAGAGTCGCACAAAAAACTGGTCTTGCCATGGCAACAGGATCCCTATCCATTACCTTTAAGCTTCCGGCCTTTAATGATTCATTTAAGGCCGTGCGGAAAATCAATCCAGACGGAATCGTCATCGCGAATCTTGGTGCCAATGTAACAATTGAGCAAGCACAACAAGCAATTGATTTGCTTCACGCGAATGCTCTAGAAATTCACCTCAATAGTGCACAAGAAATTGTGATGCCTGAAGGTGAACGGAGTTTCCGGTGGGCAGATAATATTAAGAAGCTCATCCACCACCTTGACGTACCGGTTATTGTGAAAGAAGTTGGCTTTGGCATGACCAAAGAAAATTTAACCAGCTTAAAAGAGCTTGGGGTGTCAATTGTCAACGTTTCAGGTCGTGGTGGTACAAATTTTGTCAAGATTGAAGATCGGCGTAATCACGATGCTAGTTTTGCAGATCTTTACCAATGGGGATTAACCACTCCTGAATCACTGATCGAGGCACAAACGGTCAAATATCTGACCGTTATTGCTTCCGGTGGCATTATCTGTCCGCTTGATGTCATCAAAGCA
This sequence comes from uncultured Lactobacillus sp., assembly GCA_947252915.1. Taxonomy (GTDB): domain Bacteria; phylum Bacillota; class Bacilli; order Lactobacillales; family Lactobacillaceae; genus Limosilactobacillus. The sequence continues at coordinate 2,047 of CAMXWI010000075.1, read as the reverse complement.
GGTGTGATGGGCGCGCAAGCAGTCGGTGTTGCTGGTTATTTTCTTCATGAATATTACCAAAATGGTGAAGATGGATTACTGCGAACAGTACTCCACTGGCAAGAAGAGCTCAAAGGAATTATGACGATTCTGGGCTGTCAGCACTTTAATGATTTACCAAAGGTTTCCCATGTCTACGGAGCAGATTTACAAAATTATATCCAACAACGTTTATAAATATTAAAATAGCGCACGTGATTAAACCACTTGGATCACGTGCGCTATTTTCTACTAATTAATATTAATGGTCATTTTAACACTCTGCGAAACTGTTTGATAAACTGTCGAAACATGCAAAACAAAATCGACAAATTTTTGTTGTTCTTCTGGCGTCAACGATGTATCAAAACTAAGGTTAATCGTCATTTGGTCCACCACTGACTTAGCATGGCCCAGATCCTTAGTTTCTGCATAGGTCGTTACCCGGAAATTAGTGACTGGATATTGCTTACTCTTAATCACCATTCCGGCGGACATTGCAATACAGGAATTAATCGCACCCGTTAAATACTCCACCGGGTTTGGTCCCGCGTCAGTGCCATCGCTCTTCACATCATCCGCAAAAAAGATATGGCCACGCGCTTGATTCTTTAATTGCCACTCTTCTGCTTGCAGATCAGTGGTAACTCGATATTCACCCATCTTTATTCCTCCTTAAAATCGTAATCCCTTCGGAAAGAAATTCTTAATGGTTCCATTAACCATTTTACCAAACCCCACTGAATGGTGATCACAAACTAGCAAATACCAACCATTGGGTAATGATCGTTCACCCCGCAGAACATCCCCATGAACATACTGACGCCATTGATCCTTGGTAATAGCAACCTGGTTAGTTACTTCTTCTGGCTGGCAGCTAAATGCCAATGCTAACGAGGGTTCAAAACGATTCTTTTTTAGAGTTCCTAAATGGAGTCCCGAAGTTTGGACTTGCAAATTAGTGAGCGCCACCATTCCATCTGGTAATGAATATAATTGATCGCCAAACTTAACAAGGTCTGTAAACGATTGACCAGACAGATATTTGTTTTGAAAAGCCATGAACAATTGTTGTTCATCCTTAGTGAGCCGCCCATTATTTGTTGAGTCTCGATGTTTCTTCCTACGTTGATTACGCTGCTTGGATCGTACCGCTACTGACTGGTCACGTAAACGCAACTTAGCGATAAAGTGTCCCTCCCCTTTGTAATGATGTGGGAAAAGACGCACAGCCTTAGCTAACTCAGGGTTGCCATCAGCCCAATCGGGACGACCATCATCCATTCCAGGGAATTTTTGGATCTTCACCATTTCAAGAGCAGGATATTCTTTTAAGAGCCAAGCAATATTTTGTTCGTCCTCTTCGGGGGCAAACGTACAGGTAGAATATACCAAGATTCCACCAGCCTTCAGCATTTTTAGTGCAGATTGTAAAATCTTCCGCTGCCGATTCGCACATTCAGCTGGATAATCCGGATTCCAATATTCGATCCCGGCTGGCTCTTTCCGAAACATTCCTTCTCCAGAACAAGGGGCATCAACTAAGATCCGATCAAAGAAGGCTGGAAAATGTTTTTCCAGATTATCTGGTCGTTCGTTCAAGACAACAGTATTTCTGGTTCCCCACCGTTCAAGGTTAGATGCCAAAATTTGTACCCGTTTTTTAAAAATTTCGTTTGCAACTAACAAACCCTGATCGTGCATTTTAGCAATTAAATGGGTACTTTTCCCACCCGGTGCCGCACACAAATCTAAAACCCGTTCACCCGGCTGGGGATCGACGACTTCACCAACATACATAGCGGATGGCTCTTGACTATATACCCACCCCGTCACATGGTCCAGTGAATGACCATCAACCGAACCATAGTAACCATCTGGTACTGCAGGAACCTTGCCGTCAGCACTATCAATCGTTGCCGTCGGAATGTCATTTTTAAGCGGATTTTGGCGAAAACCACTCGTGCTTGGCTGATTAAACGATGCCAGAAAGGCGATGGCTTCATCCCCTAATAATTGTTGATATTTC
>CAMXWI010000074.1 GCA_947252915.1 uncultured Lactobacillus sp. | reverse complement strand
GCCAAGAGGTACTTGTAACGGCTTTTCAGGATGGCTGGCAACCGACTCGATCATATTGCGAAATCCGACTGTCGCAACTTTCTTATTTGGAACTTCTATTCCAATCAAGGATTTACCAGGAATTGGTGCTTCAATCCGAATATCTTTAGCTGCTAAAGCTAAGGCTAGGTCATCCGCCAAGTGGGTAATTCGACTCACCTTCACCCCAACCGCTGGCCTCAATTCGTACTTGGTAACTGAAGGTCCTAAATTAACATTTTCTACGGTTGCATCAACCCCAAACGACTTCAGTGTCGATTGGAGTTTAGCCGTGTTCTCCTTAATGGAATTTAGATCCGCACTTTGGTCAGTTGCATTCACTTTGGTCAACAACGAGGTTGGTGGAAGTTGATAATTTTCATCATCATTTCCTGAGGCAGTGGCAAAATCGCCAACCGCTGTCTCATCCTTCTGATTCACCGTGTTCACCTCAGTCTGACCACCTGGATTATGTTCTTTTTTGAGGGGTGTTGGTTGGGCTGCCACGGTAATCTTAGGTTCAACTGTTGGTTCCAGATTCTTCTTACCAGAACGCTCAGCGGATTGGTGGACTACCGGTTGCTTATTGTCAACCGTGGGCGATGATTTGGTTTGAGGATACCGTTGCTTAACGGTTTGCCGTTGGGTTCGTATTTGTTTAAGCCATCCTAATATGGCTTGATGACCACTAACAATTATTTGGTGCCAAGGCAATTTAAAAAAGATCACGACCCCAATGATCATTAATAACCAAGCAAAGGCAACTGATCCGGTTTGTCCCAGTAAAACATTGGTAATGGAATATAATCCTGCCCCAATCAATCCGCCACCAATGGGCATCGTCTGGTCAGAATTAACAATACTTTGCCCCACGTTATTCCAAGTTACTTGAAAAAAATGTCCATGTTGATTCAACTCTTGAAACATGAGTGAATGAAGAAATAGTAATAGTCCACTATAAAAAATGATCATTCCCCATACCCAATTTTTTCGAAAATGAACTAACTGGTTATAAATCACAAGGCCAAGCGAATAGAGCAGAACGATGATCATTAATAATAGATAGCTTTGTCCAACTAGCATCTTATAGATGCCTAGCACTAACGAACCCAGCACACCTAATTGAAACATTCCGGTTAAAGTCAAAAGGATTATTAAGGCCCCAGAAAGACTTCCGACTAGTGAATTATTTTTTTTACCGCGGGACGAACTCGTCCGCTTTTTTCTGGTTCTAGTTTTCGTTGATCCTTTCCTCGCCATTTTAATCCTTCCTTTATTTTAATTTATCAAATGGGTACCGATGAGTACGCGCCAAATTAGGAAAACTTTGTTGCCGTAATGCTTCATAAATTATGATTGCAGCACTATTGGATAAGTTTAATGCGCGAATATTTTGATCATTTTGTGGAATCCGAATCGCTAATTCAGGATACTGCCGCATAAATGGTTCCGGCAACCCTGTCGTTTCCTTGCCAAATAAGAAATAATGGTCACCAGACTCTGTATAATCAACATCCGTATAATCACGGGTGGCAAACTTGGAAACAATATATAGATGCTTCAAATCTGGTACAGTTTGAATAAATGATGGTAAATCATCGTGATAAACCACCTTCACTTTATCCCAATAATCCAATCCAGCACGACGCATATGCTTATCATCCGTTGAAAAACCTAGCGGCTTGATTAAATGCAGTACTGTATTCGTCCCAGCACATGTCCGTGCTATATTCCCTGTGTTGGCCGGAAATAGTGGCTCAAATAATACAATATGATTTGTCATAGTTTTTCCTCTTTTTGCAAATAAAAAAAGCAGGGTCTCGGTGTGGGCACGGCGAAACGCTGCTTTAATGAAGTACACCTTAGCAAGTACCAACGAACTCACCCGATCGATGTCGCTTGCTAAACGATTTCTAATAAACATTATAGCATATAATTTGTCGGGAACAACAACTAATTCTGTTTACCAATCAATAGGTCAACATCAACGGTAACGGTCGTTAATTGATTAATCTCAGCTTCCGTTAACCGACGAGCATTTTTGCCCCAATGAAGTGGCGACATCTCAATCATTGATGACCGTAGTGATTTTGGAATAGTAAACCGATATTGAACATTCTTTACGTGGGTTGCACCAAAATGATTGGCGAATAGTTTTTTTACAGCGGTATTATCATATTTTTGGTGCTTATCATCCACAGGATAAAGTAATGAACGCATTTCATGGAGATAATTTCCTGTTGGGATCACTTTGATTACCTTTCCGTTGGTTTTTAAAACTCGGTGAAATTCACGATAATCTGACGGTGAAAATAGTTCGATGATGGTGGAAAATGAGTTATTTTGAAACGGAAGCTGACGCAGGTCTGCCAAGCAGAAAAATAATTCCGGATCTAATTGCGTCGCTAATTGAACCCCTGGCCGTGAGATATCAAAGCCAACATAAGTTTCATCACGTCGATTGCGTAACTGTTGAAGTTGAAACAATGGGGTTCCTTCACCGCTACCAACATCAAGAACACTCTGTGGAGTCGTTCCTAATTCTTCATTAATTGCCGTAATAATTTTCCTAAATAGGCCTGCAGACAGGAGTTGGCGTCTTGCAAGCAGCATCTCGCGATCATATTCAGACTTAACACCCTTTTGCAAAAAATAGACGTAACCATGTTTGTTAATATTGAGCCGATGGCCGTTTACACAAACCAATTGTTGATTATTTACCCGAATAAATTTCTCATGGCAAACTGGGCAGCTAAATAGCGCTAAATGGTCACATAACCAAGAACTAACTTTTTCGATTTTTTTCATAGTAAATTCCTTTCTTAGATAGTTTACCATATCACAAGTACTGGTAGAACCTATTGAGACCTGCTATGATAGAGACAATTCTATTTAGGAGGCGTTCTCATGGCGAAAGATTTCTTAATTGGGACTTATACCAAAAAATCTAGTAAGGGAATGTACGCTGTCACGTTAGATCCAACTAAGGAACGGCTTGTTAATGATCGAGTTGTTGTTGAGTCTGAAAAACCGGCGTACTTGCAGGTTGGTCCTAACCATCTTGTATTTTCAATTCGTCAAGAAGGTAATCTTGGCGGCGTAGCATCCTACCACATTGAAAATGGTGTGGCAACATTAGTGGATAAATCATTATCAGCCGGTTCTCCACCAGCCTATGTCGGCCTAGATTCTAAACGTCACTTGATGTTTACGGCTAACTATCATAAGGCGGAAGTCAATGTTTATAAAATTAATCCAGATGGCACATTCGTCCAAACTGATTCGGTTAAACATGAAGGAGCTCACGGGCCTGAACCAGAACAGGCAGATGGTCCACACCCCCACTTTACTGACTTGACACCTGACGGTCGATTAGCAGTTTGTGATTTGGGGATGGACCTATTGGTTATCTACAACATCAGTGATGATGGTAAATTAACTGCAGCCAACCAGTTTAAGTTTGAACCTGGTTTTGGAACACGTCATATGGTCTTTGCCCCAAATGGTCAATATGCATACGTTTTAGGCGAACTTAGTAGTAAATTAGCGGTCCTTAAATATAATGCGGCGGACGCATCATTCACCCATATTCAAACGATCAAGACAATTCCTGATGATTGGACCGCTCATAATGGAGCTGCTGCCATTCATATTACTTCTGATGGTAAATTTATTTACACATCTAATCGTGGTGAAAATACGATTGCTGTCTTTGCAGTACAACCTGACCATACGGTTAAACATATTCAATCAATTTCTTCCGAAGGTGACTTTCCCCGTGACTTCGAACTGAATAGCAATGAAAAGTTCCTGATCGCTTCTAATCAAAATAGTGATAACTTAACACTTTATCGGCGGAATACTGAAAATGGAATGTTAACCTTAATTCAAAAAGATGTTACTAGTCCTGAACCAATTTGTGTCAAAAAGTGGGTTGAACAAAATTAATCAATCTGATGTTCTAAAGTAAGAAACCCTCGAGCTCAATGCATGAGAACTCGAGGGTTTCTTTATAAATTTAAAGCTTTGCAATTAATTTGTTCATATCATCAGGTAGTGGTGCCTGACACTCAATTTGCTGTTTTTTAAATGGACTGTAAAAACTAATATAGCGACAATGAAGCGCTTGACGAGACATCAACGAAACTGATCCTCCATACATATCATCACCAATTAACGGGTGCCCCAAAAAGCTAAAATGCACCCGAATTTGGTGAGTTCTTCCCGTATGAAGCCGAATCCGGACAACTGAAAACTGTTCGCCAGTCCGTTCTGTCCAATATTCAGTGATGGAGTCCTTTCCATCATCACGAACTTGTCGTTTCACAAAGGACTCCGGATTTCGACCAATTGGTGCATAGATGTAACCATGATAATTTTTTAATTGGCCACCAACAATCGCTACGTATTCTTTTTTTACTTGATGGCGTTTTAATTGCCGATCCAAAACAGCATGAGCAAATCGATGCTTTGGGAAAACCACCAATCCACTAGTATCCTTATCCAAGCGGGTTGCAACGTGAGTTACCTGATTCGGATACTGATGAACTAAATAATAATTCTTGACACGATTAACTAAACTATCTTGGACTGCAACGTTATGAGCAGGCACGGTTGCTACTCCAGCATCCTTATTAATCACTAAAAAATCGGCATCTTCATAAGCAATTTTAAACGAGCCAGGAAAGGCCGTGATTTTCGGATTTGCGGATTCATCCGGTAGCTCAATACCAACCATTTGTCCTGGTAAAACTTTATCCACCGCCCAGGCTGGTTGATGATCGATTCGTAATGAACCGCCATGAAAAATTGCGACCTTTAAAAGTGAACTTGTCACACCAAATGATTTTAAAACACTTCTTAATTTGCGTTCAGTTGTTCCTTGGTACTGCCATGTAAAAATCATCTAGAGATCTCCAATGAATGATTCACGAACCCGCTGCCAAAAATTAGTATGACGGTACTTGGCAAACTTAATCTTTTTACTCGAAACCTCAAAGGTTAGCTCAACTAAATGATGACGTTTAGAACCAAGGACCCATTTTTCACGATCACAGGTCAGAACAATGCTTGATTCATCTTTTATCCGCAACGTTAGAATATTATCCGCTCCAAAAATTGTGGGTGAACCCAGTGTTCGAAAAACACGGTTATTAAGTGATGCCATTTCTGCCAGTTGGAATCCAATAATATGCGGATCCATAACT
>CAMXWI010000073.1 GCA_947252915.1 uncultured Lactobacillus sp. | reverse complement strand
ATTCTGTAGGGAGACAGTTGATGCAAATCAAAGGACTATCCACCATCACCGATCAAGAAATGGACCAGTTAGTTAACGTTTGGGAAAGTGCCGTTACTGCAACTCACTATTTTCTAACTAAAGAGGGAATTCAAACGATTAAACAATATGTTCCCCAAGCTTTTCGTGAAGTTGAACATCTACTAGTTGCCATTCAGGATAATCAAATTAAGGGACTGATGGGCATTAACGGAAATAAACTTGAAATGCTGTTTATTGACAATAGCGAACGTGGTCATGGGATTGGAACCAAATTACTTAGCTTAGGAGTTGATAAGTATCATGTTAATGAATTAGCGGTGAATGAACAAAATCCGGCTGCTTGAGGCTTTTATGAACATATGGGGTTTAAAGTTGTTTCCCGGTCACCAATTGATGATCAGGGGAATCCGTATCCGATATTACGGATGCGGCGGAGATAAATATGTAGTTACGAGGTGTAAGGTCGATGAAGATTTCAGGATATGAAGATTTACGCGTGCAGCGAACCATTAAATCAATTTATGAAGCATTTGAAGAATTGATTGTGGAGAAGGACTACGAAAAAATCACAGTTACCGAGTTAGCTAAACTTGCCATGATCAATAAAAAGACGTTTTACCGATATTATCCGACGCTGGATGATCTTTTAGCTGAAATCCAGGCCCATTATTCTCAGGAATACCTCCAGCAGATTGAAAATTTCCAGTATCCGCGTGATCTTGCTAAAAGTGTGCGGGCGTTTTTCACTTATTCGGCGGCTCAGGATAGGGCATATGAACGGATTACAATTAGCTCTGCTGATTCAGCATATGCTGGAATTCGTCAGCAGATGATTAACCAGGTGATGAATAAGACCTGGGGAACCTCGCCAGCCTTTAACCCGCTTGAATGACTGGCAAAAACGCATATTGTTTAATTTTATTCAAAATACTGGACTACAAGTTTATATTCAGTGGGTTAAGAATGGTAAAAAAGAGCCGCTTGAAGATGTCATTAATGAAGCAGTTGCCTTAATGGAAGGTGGCGTTAATGCTTACCTCCAACTTAATTAAAATTAGCCGTCAAGAATGTTTAGCTTCTTGGCGGTTTTTTGCTACTCTTTTTTTCAAAGTGTGGCATAAGTTACTGAACGAAAAAGATTGCCCATTTTTTTAGTTTTGATTCTCCCTAATAATATAAACAACATCTTAAGGGAGGGAACATTATGAAGGTGAAACAACTAAATGCAGAACAGCAGGTTGCTAAAGTAGTTCGCCAACAGGTTCAAGGAATGATCAATGATGACCAAGAACTGCTCAGACAGGTGATTGCTCCGGATGCGCAGTTTGTTCATATTACTGGAAAAGTGCAGAGCCGTGATGAATGGCTTGAACAAATCAAACGTGGCCGGATGCATTATTACGATAGTAACGAGATCCTTTTTCAGGCAAGTGTTGAAGGAGATAGAGCACTGGTAATTATGCGTAATGAATTGGATGCGCGAATTTATGGTTTTCGGAATGTCTGGCAACTTCAGTCACGGGTTGAACTACAGAAAAGAAATGATCAGTGGCTAATTACTAGGTCTGAAGCATCAATGTATTGAGGAGGGCGAAGATGACAAAACGACAACTTATAGTTTCGACAATTGCGTTACTACTAGCAAATTTCATGGGTGGATTGGATGCGACAATAGTTAATACCGCGTTACCAGCTATTACTAGTTCTCTAAATGGAATTCGCCTGATTGGCTGGATTAGTTCAATCTTTTTACTTGGCACTGCTGTGACTACTATTCTGTGGGGACGCTTAGGAGAAATTATTGGTAATAAGCGAACTTTTCAGATTGCAATGTTCATCTTTATTATTAGTTCCTTTGTTGGCGGGCTTTCGACGAGCATGGTGATGCTAATTATTGCGCGGGCATTTATGGGAATTGGTGCCGGAGGAATGATTTCGATACCGTTTGTTATTTATGCCCATATTTATCCTAATCCTGCTCAACGTGCGCGAGCGCTTGGTTGGGTTACAGCATCATATACGCTTTCGACGGTTGTTGGACCACTAATTGGTGGTTGGTTAGTTGATGCTTTTTCTTGGCATTGGGTATTGCTGATTAATTTACCAATCGGGATTCTAACAATTTTGATGTTGCAGAATTCTTACCATGAAGATTTTGAAAAGGCATCAACTTCATTTGATTATCACGGTGCCCTAATGTTAATTATTACTTTAACAATTTTGCTTTTTGCCAGTGATGCACTTGCTGCAAGCTTATTGAGAACGGTTATCTTATTAGTCATTGGTCTTGCTTGTGCAGTTCTCTTTTACCAAATTGAAAAACGTAAAGGGATGAGTGCAATGATCCCAACTAACCTACTAAAAAACTGGTCAATCCAATCACAAAACATCATCATGTTCTTATTAAATGGTTTCTTTATTGGTTACAGTATTTATGCGCCAATGTGGGCCCAAGGTTTGCTAGGCACTAACGCAACTTGGGGTGGACTGACCCAAATTGCTTCATCAATTCTGTTGCTAATCGGCACCCGGTGGACAGCTCATCTAATGATTAACATCCCGTACCGACGCATCATCATGGTTGGTAGCACCAGTGTTTTAATCTCAGCATTCACCCTAGTATTGGCAACTAAGAATGCGCCATACTGGTGGTTAATTGTCAGTGGTGGTTTTGAAGGCTTAGGGGTTGGGTTATCGTTCACGCCAATGCAAGTATCAATTCAAGACGGCGTGGAAGAAAACTTAATTAGTATCTCGACAACTTGGGGATTACTAGTAAGAACTCTTGGTCAGACTTTTATGTCAGCGATTTTTGGTGCAGTTCTAAGTCTAACAACTGCTAGCCAAATTAAAGCACCAATTACGAACCGGATGGTTAATCAGTTATCAGATGCTAGTACGGCAAAAAACGTGCCGCAAGAATTACTTCCACAGCTAACAACCATCTTGTTTAATGGCATTCACGTGATTATGATAATTGGTTTAATTCTAGTCATTCTAGCGCTAGTCCTTAACTGGCGTCGTCCACAGGTAATTAAGCAGCCTAGGTAAAAAATAAGCAACGATTTATCGCAAACCGTTACTTATGTCATTAAGTGAGAAACATTGCCCATTTTTTAGATGAGGACAATATTTGATAATGATGATAGTAAATTAAAAGGAGAGTGAAACTAATGAAAGTATTAATAATCGGTGCAACTGATTCAATCGGTCGCGTTGTTTCAACGGAATTACTTAAAAATACAGATGCTGAGTTAGTATTAGCTGCTCGGCACATCAGTCCCACAATTCTCAGCGATGTATCGCGAGAAACAGCAATTAATTTAGATGTAACCAATGATCAAGAATTAGCTACGGCCTTAGATGGGGTTGATTTTGTTTTTGCTGCACTTTCAGGAAGGATGAATTCTTTTGCTAAACATTTGGTAAAAGTGATGGACCAGGTCGGTGTTAAACGATTGGCCTTTATCACAACCATGGGAATCTACCAAGAAATTCCTTCCTGGTTGGGCGAATCACCAAATCCATATCATAATCTAATTTTACGGCCATACCGAAAGGCAGCTGATACGATTGAAGATAGCGATTTAGACTATACGATTATTCGTCCCGGTTGGTTAGATAACGGACCGGCAGATTATGAATTGACGAAAAAGGGTGAACCGTTTGGTGGCCATGATGTCTCACGGTATGCAATTGCTGATTTAGTAATTAAGATGGTAAAGAACCCCGAGTTTGGTAATCGAGAAAGTTTTGGTATTAACCGGCCACAGGAACACTAAGCTAAAAGGAGGAAAATAGAATGAGTTTAACAGAATTGGAAAATAAAATAGCAATTAAAGAAGTGATTGACCGTTTTGCTAACTTAGAGATTGATGTTTCAGCACAAACAAACCTTTTTATCCCAGATTTACACATCACTATTTACAATGGTGACCAAAAAATGATGGAAATCAACAGTCGTGATGAAATGCAACAAAAGTTTGGTGCCGCAATGGCTGGTGCACTTTCTTCATATCACATGAATGGGCAGCAGGTGGTTGAACTTAAAAGCGATACAGAAGCAGTCGATACCCACTATTGTCAGGCTTCGATTATGAATGAAGAAGATGGTCAAAAAGTATTAAATGTCAGCTATATTCGTTACGTTGACCAATTAGTAAAGCAAGATAATCAATGGCTGATCAGTGATCGTGAACAACATATTATTTTTAGTGAAAAACGTAACCTTGAATAAGATTAGATAAGTATTTCAACACATAACGAGTTTCAATATTGTCCTGATATGGGAGGCTAACTTTGTTAAGTTAGTGATCTAGCCTAATTTACTATTTAGGCCAAATCTCAACTAACTTTTTAGCCAGTGGAGTAATTGTCTTCTGCTGGCTTTTTAAGTATGCCGCATAGAAGGTCATCGTGGCAGCATCATCAGTAATGGGGATTCTGACACTGTCGCTTGTATCATAGGTAGTGTTATCGTTATCGGTGATGTTCGTGGTGAAAAAGGGAAAGTTTGTATATTTTGTCAGTTCCCGCATCGAATCATACTCAGCTTGGTAGAGAAACTTGGCGTTGGGGATGTTATCTTGAATGACCTGTTTCCATGGGCCAATTTCATTTAAGACGACAAAACTTAGCCCAGCTAGTTCCTTGAAGGTAACCTGTTGCTGGTTAGCTAGGTACATGAATTGGTCAAGGTTGACAAAGAGATGTTCCTGACCAAGATAGCGGGATTCGATCAGGTCAGTTTGGATTTCCCGATTAGTGATAATAAGTGAATACTGGTGACTTTGTAGTGCTGGTTCAATTTTATTGCTATTAAAGAGTTTCTGATCTAAGTCAATATTAGTTTCTAATTGAGGTTTGTTATCGTCAATTACAATTTGCGGTCCCGGAGCAACACTAGCAATTTTGATGACATGTTGACTTTGGGCAAAATTGCGAATTTCGTTGACAAATTGTCGATTGGTATCTAGGACTAGCTGGGCCTTTTTAGCAGCTAGCTCTCCCGCCTTAGTCAATGAAATCTTATTCGGTTGACGATCAAACAATTTAACCCCTAATTCATCTTCAAGCTTTTGCATCCCCCGGGTAACGGTTGGTTGAGTGACCATCAATTTTTGTGCCGTTTTGGCGAGGACCTTGGTTTCGGCAAAGGTGACTAATTCTTTTAGTAAGTAATTATCAATCATAATGGTTCCTCACTTCTAGCATACGTTACCTGTATAC
>CAMXWI010000072.1 GCA_947252915.1 uncultured Lactobacillus sp. | reverse complement strand
ACCCTACACATTTGATTCGTCGAAACTTTATTCAGTCTTCAAAGGTCTACCATGCTGACTGATAACTCAGAAAGCATTTGTTATATTACAACGTTATCAAGAATTTGTCAACAACTTTTTTGAAGAAGTCAATTAAAACTGACAACTTTTAAAATATATCATATTGATATCTCATCGTCAACATCAAATTTGATATATTTTTCGTTGAAACAACAAGCTGTCGTAACAACGCTTATATACTATAAAGAACCAAGCATTAAAAGTCAACACTCTTTTCTTGATAGCCAAACTACAAATCTGCAATACCACGAACTTTATGCAAAATGCATCATATATTATCCATAAATTGTGAACTTTTTCAGCTCATACTACTTAATCATTCCTCTTTTCAAACTAAATACCTAACAATAAAAAAATAAAGAAAAGTCAAAAAATGACTTTTCTTTATTTTAGTTATTCGTCTTTGGCCGCATCGTTGGGAAAAGTAAAACATCCCGGATAGACTTGGCATCCGTCATCAACATTACTAACCGATCAATTCCAACACCGAGTCCCCCTGTTGGTGGCATCCCATATTCGAGCGCTTCTACAAAGTCTTCATCAATTGGTTGGTATTCATCATTACCTTCAGCATGTTCCTTTGCTTCCGCTTCAAAACGCTGCAGCTGATCAATTGGATCATTTAATTCTGTAAAGGCATTTGCGTATTCATTCCCTAAAATGTACAGCTCAAACCGATCCGTAAATCGTGGATCTTCACGGTTCAAATGTGCTAATGGTGAAATTTCCTTTGGATGGCCATAGATAAAGATCGGTTGTTCTAGCTGATCCTGCACCTTATCTTCAAAGAAGGCGTTGATAATATGACCAACTTTCCACCAATCTTCATACTGAACTCCATTTTCATCAGCCAGTTTACGAGCTTCTTCAACAGTCATTTCAGGCCAGAAGTCTACCCCAGTGAACTTCTTAATGGCATCGACCATGTGCATCCGCTCAAATGGTTTGCTGAAATCAAGTTCTGTCCCTTGATAATTAACCTTAAGATCATCACTAACTACTTTGGCAGCGGTCTTAAAGATTCCTTCGGTTTCCTGCATAACATCATTAAAATCGAAGTAAGCAGCATAGGTTTCCATCGTGTCAAATTCTGGATTATGGTGCGGATCCATTCCTTCATTTCGGAAAATCCGGCCGAGTTCGTAAACCCGTTCCATGCCACCAACAATCAAACGCTTTAGGCGTAATTCAGTAGCAATTCGCATATACATATCAATGTCAAGGGCATTATGGTGCGTAATAAACGGCCGTGCCTCGGCACCTGATGCCACGTTTTCCAAAATTGGTGTTTCAACTTCCGTAAAATCGTTACTATCCATATAGTTCCGGATTGCCTTAATGATCTTAGTCCGGGTCTGGAAGCGTTCAAAGCTGTCACGGTTGGTAATTAAATCCAAGTACCGCTGACGATATACTAATTCAGGGTCTTGCAAACCATGGTACTTATCTGGGAGCGGACGCAGAGCCTTCGTCAAGAAAGTCATTTTACGTGCACGAATCGTTAATTCACCCATCCGGGTCTTAATTACATCACCAGTGATTCCCCAGAAGTCACCAATATCTGAATCTTTAAACAGCTGATACGTTTCTTCACCAACAACATCTTGACGAACATAAAATTGAATCTTGCCGCCACGATCTAGCAAGTCAGCAAAACTAGCCTTCCCACTACCCCGCTTGGCAATCATTCGACCAGCAATTGTCACTTCGTTTTGTTGTTGAGCTAATAATTCTTCACTATCATTACCGTACTTTGCCCGAATTTCTGTTGAAATATCGTGATCCGGTGCAAAACGGTGCCCAAATGGGTCAATCCCTTGCTCACGCAATGCGTCCATCTTTTGCCGACGGACAAGCATTTGATCATTTAACTTTTCTTCCTTTGCCATCAATAATCCTCCTCTTACTGTGTGGTTTGCTTCTTAGCAAGTCGTTCTTCGTATTGATCCAAAAAACGGTCAAAAATTTCATCGGCCTCGGCCTGTTTAGTCGCCGACATTAACGCAACCTTAGTCCGTGCAGACCGTGGAATTCCTTTGAGATAGTAGGCCGCCTGACCGCGAAATTCACGGATTCCAACATACTCACCCTTTAAATCGCAAAGCGCTGCTAAGTGTTCCTTAGCGGTCTGGATCTTTTGTTGAGGAGTCGCTTCTGGTAGTAACTCCCCAGTTTCCAAATAATGTTCTGTCCGGGTCAACATCCATGGGTTACCCATTGCTGCCCGACCAATCATCACAGCATCAGCACCCACTTCATCTAACATCCGTTTGGCGTCTTCTGGAGTTTTGACATCCCCATTACCCATAAACGGAATTGTTAATTGTCCGGCCACTTCTTTTAGGATATCCCAATCAGCATGTCCTGTATACATTTGTTTTCTGGTTCGACCATGCATTGCGATTGCCGAAGCACCTGCTCGTTCTGCTGCCAGTGCATTCTCAACCGCAAAAATGTGTTTATCATCCCAGCCAGTCCGCATTTTAACGGTCACCGGTTTTTGAACAGCATCCACGACATAAGAAACCATCTCGTACACCTTGTTGGGATCAAGTAACCACCGTGCTCCAGCATCAGTATTCACAACTTTATTGACCGGGCACCCCATATTGATATCAATCACATCGGCAGCCGTGTGTTGATCAATAAACTTAGCCCCTTCAACTAAAGTCTCCTTGGTGCCACCAAAAATCTGGATTCCCATCGGATGTTCATGCGGATCCACTGTCGTCATCGACAAGGTCTTTTTATTATGATACATAATCCCGCGATCAGAAATCATCTCGCAAACTACGTAACCAGCACCAAATTTTTTACAAATTACCCGAAAGGCCTTATTTGTGACCCCCGCCATCGGTGCCACAACGACTTGATTGGGAATTTTAACGTCCCCAATGTGCCATTCCATGAGCTTTCCTCCTTCTCTACAAAAATCACAATCACTATTGTATCACAGCAATGCAAACTATTTTTGTGCAGCAATCATTGCCTTTAATTCATCTTCTGTAAATTCATACTTTTTGCCACAGAATTGGCAGACCGCTTGCGCGCCATGATCCTTCGTAATCATCTCTTGTAAATCGGCCTTTTTCACACTGGCCAAGGCCTTAGCAAAACGTTCCTTTGAGCAATTACATTGGTACTTCACCGGTATTTTATCTAAAATCTTTAATTCCTTCCCAGCAAAGATACGCTTTAAAATATCTTCCGGTGTATCACCATCCCGAAACATTTCTGACACAAGTGGTAAGTCTTTGATTGATTTTTCCAATTCTTCAATCTGTTCATCTTTCGCTCCCGGCAATACTTGAACCATAAATCCACCAGCAACCCCAATCTGATCATCCTTTTCAACAAACACGGATAACCCAACTGCGGACGGAATTTGTTCTGACTGTGCGAGATAGTAAGTAAAATCATCACCTAACTCACCAGAAACTAGGTCAACCTCTCCAGTATATGGCGTTTTATCACCTGGATTCATTTTGGTAACTGCTAACGTTCCCTGATGACCGACTGCTCCAGCCACATCAATCTTTCCCTTACTATTCAGCGGTAAATTTACGTGAGGGTTGTGAACATAGCCCTTAACCGTTCCATTGGCTGTCCCGTCTGCCACAATAAAGCCAACTGGACCATTGCCTTGAATTTTAACAGTTAAACCTGCATCACCTTGTAAACCAGATGTTGACAATAATAATGTTCCAATCAACGTCCGGCCAAGCGCTGCCGAAGCGGCACTCCAAGTACCGTGAATTTTTTGGGCCTCCGCTACCAAGTGCGTCGCGTTGACCGCATAAGCACGAAACATGCCATTTTCTGCCACTGCTTTTACTAAATAATCTTCCGTCATCTTTAACTCCTCCAGTTAAAATATCTGCACCTATTTTATCATTAAATGACTACTAAAAAAGGAATTGTGCTTGCTTGGCACAATTCCTTCAATTTAATTAATCATTAATCATCATCTGTAGAATGATGGTCGGTAGTTTTATCTTCACCATTAGTTGATGAATTGTCATAACTACTCTTTGGAGCAACCGTCTCATCAGAACTGTCTGGTAGTTCATCCGCTTTTTCTTGATCACTCTTTGCGTTTTCTCGACGCTCTAATTCACGCTTTGATTCCTCAAAAGTTGCTGCCCGCTGTTCATCTTCCGCAGCTTCAACATCCTTTTCTGGCATCTTCCCGTCCTTGTAAAGGCTGAGAATTTGCTTTTCATCAAGCGTTTCATACTTCAGCAATGCTTCCGCAATCAGCTTATGTTGATCACGATGCGTTTCAATAATATGCAATGCCCGTTGATGACCTTCAGTTAAGATCCGCCGAACTTCTTCATCAACTAAGGCCGCGGTCTTTTCTGAATATGGCGACTGATCATAACCTTGACCAGTAAAGACTTGACCAGAGCTCTGTAGTTCGACTGGCCCAATCTTGTCACTCATTCCGTATTGGGTGACCATAGAACGAGCGATCTGGGTTGCTTGTTCAAAGTCATTTGAAGCCCCAGATGATTGGGAGTTGAAAATCAATTCTTCGGCAGCACGACCACCCATCAGACCAGCAATTTGTTCCTCAGCATTCTTCTTACTCATTAGCATCTGGTCTTCCTTTGGCAGCATGATGGCATAACCACCAGCTCGTCCACGAGGAACAATCGTTACCTTATGAACGACTCGTGCATCGTTCAGAACTAACCCAACAATGGTGTGCCCAGCTTCGTGGTATGCCACTGTCTTGCGTTCTTGTGGTGAAACTACTCGATCTCGCTTAGCTGGACCTGCAATTACCCGGTCTTCAGCCTCATCAACATCAGATGCATCAATTTCGGTCTTATTCCGGCGGGCCGCTAACAACGCTGCCTCGTTTAACAGGTTAGCTAAATCTGCCCCGACAAAACCTGGCGTTTGTTTAGCAATTTCCTTCAAATCGACATCTGGTGCCAACGGCTTATTCTTGGCATGAACCCGTAAAATAGCTTCCCGGCCCTTAACGTCTGGTCGACCAACCAGAATTTTCCGGTCAAACCGGCCAGGACGCAGCAAGGCTGGATCAAGGACGTCGGAACGGTTCGTAGCAGCCATAACAATGACTCCTTCATCGCCTTGAAAACCATCCATTTCAACCAACAGTTGGTTCAAGGTTTGTTCCCGTTCATCATGGCCACCACCCATGCCGTTACCACGGCGGCGACCCACGGCATCAATTTCATCAATGAAAATGATCGATGGTGCATTCTTTTTGGCTTGATCAAAAAGATCCCGGACACGACTAGCAC
>CAMXWI010000071.1 GCA_947252915.1 uncultured Lactobacillus sp. | reverse complement strand
CGTGCATGGTATTCAATGCAAAAGATGAATTTAACTAAAATACAAATTCGTAATATACTAATAATAAGTATTACTTACAAAAAAGAAGAATAAATATTGGAGAATATAAGAATGAAACAAATCACTGAAGGTTATTTTGATGGCGAACGGCCATTATTTAAGGAACATGATGCGGAAATTATTGACACTACCTTTGGTAAGGGTGAATCTCCACTCAAAGAGACCCATGATTTAAAGTTATCTGGGGTTGTTTTCACGTGGAAGTCACAGACACTATTTTTGAAACGATGTCACGATCCGGGATCTGGTATACTGATGACATCAATATTCATGATTCTGATTTACAGGCTCCTAAATTGTTCCGCCGTTGTAATGGTGTTCATTTGCAGAATGTCTATTTTTCTGATGCGGATGAAACCCTGTGGACTTGTAATGATGTCGAACTAAAGAATGTTCAGGCACGGGGTGATTACTTTGGGATGAATAGTTCCAATATCCGGATTGATGGTTTGGATTTAATTGGTAATTACTGTTTTGATGGTGCTAAGAATATTGAAGTTCATAATTCACGGTTTGTATCCAAGGATGCCTTTTGGAATTGCGAGAACGTGACCATTTATGATTCTAAGATTAGTGGTGAGTATTTAGCCTGGAACACGAAGAATTTGACGTTGGTTAACTGCACGATTGAAAGTAATCAAGGGCTTTGCTACTTGGATGGTATTAAGTTAGTTAATTGTAAGGTGCTTCGTACGGACCTGGCATTTGAATACTGCAAGAATATTGATGCTAAAATTACGACCCACGTGATGAGCATTAAGAGTCCGATTAGTGGCCGGATTCATGTTCCATCAGTTGGCCAAATTATTCTTGATGATCCAGAAATCGATCATTCACAGACTACAATTATTCAAGATGAACAGGAGTGATGATGATGACTAACTATCCAGAATCCGCTAACCGTCGCGATACTAACTCTGTTAAATGGGATGTTGGCAGGGATGAATTACCGATGACGATTGCTGATATGGACTTTAAAACTAGTCCGGCCATTATTCAAGCTATGCAGGATAAACTCCAACTGGGCGCGTTTGGCTACGAAGAGATTCCCGATGAATACTTCAATGCGGTTGCTGATTGGTATGAACAACGTCATGGGTTCAGACCACAAACCGATTGGATGATTTTCACGACGGGAGTGGTGCCGGCAATTTCATCAGCTGTCCGACGTTTAACATCAATTGGTGATAACGTTTTAGTTCAAGCACCAGTTTACAACATTTTTTACAACTCCATTGTCAATAGTGGTCGCCATGTTCTCTCGAGTGACTTAGTTTATGATGCTCAAACGCATTCCTACAGCATTGATTGGCAAGATCTAGAAGCCAAACTGGCAGATCCCTTAACCAACTTAATGATTCTTTGCAACCCGCATAACCCAATGGGCATCATTTGGACGCGGGATCAGTTAATTCGCTTGGCAAAACTGTGTAACCAGTATCATGTCACTATCTTTAGCGATGAAATTCATGGTGATTTTACTTTCAATCAAACTGGCTATGTGCCAATGTTTAGTTTGCCCCTAGATTTAATTCAAAATGTCGAAGTTGCAGTGTCGCCAAGTAAGACCTTTAACGTGGCGGCGCTCCATGCAGCCACGGTGATTGTGCCAAATGCTAACTTACGTGCACAGGTTAGTCGAGGGTTAAATAGTGAAGAACTGGCTGAACCTAATTTAATGGCCATTCCTGGAACGATTGCTGCTTATGAAGATGGATCTTCGTGGTTAGATCGTGTTTTGGCAGCGATTCAGGATAACCGCAAGTTAGTGAACGACTTTGTGCAGGAACAACTTACTGATTGGGTTACTGTTGTTCCAGGAGAAGCAACTTACCTTCTTTGGCTGGATGTAAGTAAACTCACTAATGATTCAACAAAATTAGCGGCGTTTATCCGCAAACAGACGAGATTGATTCTATCAGTTGGAGCGATTTATGGTGGTAATGGCAACTCTTTCTTACGGATGAATGTGGCCTGTTCTGGCAAAACTGTTCTGACCGGATTAGACCGTTTGGCACGGGGAATTACAGACTGGCAAAACCGATAACTTAAAATGAAAATGACGTGATATTCAGATGGACTCCAGTGCGTAGTAGCTTCAAGCACTCTGGAGTCCTATTTACGCACTTACTTAATTTTAGGAATGGGAGGCTTTCATGAAAATATTTCACCAGCTTAATTGGTTCTTTCGACAACAATGGCGACAGTACTTTGGTGGTGTCTTGGCGCTTGTCTTAGTGGCAATTTGTAACGTGATTCCTGCCCGGGTAGTTGGTCAGGTCGTTGATGCAATCAGTGCGCACCGCGTTACTGGACAATGGCTAACACTCATGATTTTGATTATGCTGGTGACGGCCGCTTGTCAATACTTACTGCGGTTTGCTTGGCAAAAATTAGTTTATGGTAGTTCGTATGTTCTAGAGCGCCAGTTACGGGGACGGTTATTTAATCACTATTTACAGATGGATCCGATGTTTTATCAAAAATGGCGCATTGGGGATTTAATGGCTCACGCAACTAATGATGTTGAGGCAGTTCGTGAAGTTGCTAGTTATGGAATCTTGACGTTGGCGGATTCGCTGATTACCGGTGGTTCCATGATTATTGCAATGGGAATGTTTGTCAACTGGCGGTTAACAATTTTAACCTTAGTGCCGTTGCCATTATTAGTACTGTTGGCTAATCGTTTGGGAAACAAAATCCACGATGCATATGGGACTGCTCAAGCGGCTTTCGGTGATCTTAACAACAAAACTCAAGAGAGTATCAGTGGGATGCGGGTTTTAAACGCCCTTGGTGATGAGCAAGCAGATCAACAGGATTTTAGGCGGTATGTTGATCGTACCTATCAGACAAATAAGCGGGCCTATTTCTGGGATGCACTTTTTAACCCGGCAACAACACTGATTATGGGATTAGCCTATGTTATCGCCATTGGGGTTGGTGGTTTGATGGTGAATCAGCACCAAATCAGCGTTGGTCAGTTAGTGACAATGATGACCTATTTAGGTGAACTTGTGTGGCCATTATTTGCAATTGGGACACTTTTTAATACCCTCGAGCGTGGTCGAGCAAGCTACGACCGGATTGAGAAATTACTAGCTGAAGAAAATCAGTGGCAACCTGGGACTGCGCAATCTCAGCTGGCATTCCCTAGTCGGTTGAAAGTCAACTTGGATAAATTTGCTTATCAAGATCACGGGAAACCAGTATTGGAAAACGTTCACTTTCAGGTAAAGCCTGGTGAAATGGTCGGTATTGTTGGACCAACTGGAAGTGGTAAATCAACGTTATTAAGATTATTAGTGCGTGATTTTGATAATTATCGTGGAGAAATTATGTTTGGCAATCAAGAAATCCGTCAAATTCCGCATGACCAATATTTAACACAATTAAGCTATGTGCCACAGACGAATTTCCTGTTTTCCACTAGTATTCAGGATAATTTACGGTTTGCCGATGTTCAGGCACCATTCGTCCAGGTTGAACAATCAGCCACGCAGGCTGTCATTGCGGATGATATTCAACAAATGCCCCACCAATATCAAACCCAAGTTGGTCAACAGGGAATGTCATTATCAGGTGGACAGAAACAA
Organism: uncultured Lactobacillus sp.; assembly: GCA_947252915.1. Taxonomy (GTDB): domain Bacteria; phylum Bacillota; class Bacilli; order Lactobacillales; family Lactobacillaceae; genus Limosilactobacillus. The sequence goes on along the minus strand of CAMXWI010000071.1, from coordinate 1,713 downwards.
CGGGTTGCAATTGGCCGTGCTTTACTAAAAGCGGCGCCGCTACTGATATTGGATGATCCCTTATCTGCAGTGGATGCCCAAACTGCGACGCTGATTGAACGAAATCTTCAGGATCATCACGATCAATCGGTGGTGATGGTAACAAGTCGGTTGAGTACGGTGCAGCACGCCGATTGGGTACTGGTTATGGATCATGGAACAATTATTCAGCAAGGGACACCTCAGCAATTAGCTACGGAACCAGGTTGGTTTAAGGAAACATTAGCAGTTCAGGAACGGCGACAACGATTGGAGGCAGATTTAAATGAATAATAACCGATCTCAGCGACAGATTTTAAATCGCCTTTTTCGAGCTGCCCGTCCCTTCTGGCGGCAGTTTATATTAGCCGTGGTTATGGCGATCCTAGTTAGTATTGTTAATTTACTTCTGCCGCGGATGATTCAATTCTTTATTGATCATTATCTACGTCACGCTCAAGCAACGGCGCAAGTCATGATTGGCTTTGTGATTGCGTATTTTGCGGTTACCGCGATGAAAGCCATCATACAATTTGGTCAAGCGTACAGTTTTGCGATCGGGTCCGAGGCGACCCTGGAGCGCATTCGTTTACAACTTTTTGAAAAGTTACATCGGATGGGGATGGCCTACTATGACCAAACTCCAGTTGGGGAGATTGTTTCGCGGGTGACGAATGATACCAAGACACTGTATAACTTTTGGAACCTGATTTTGAATCTGATTGTTGCAATTGCAGGCCTGGTATCAGCATTTGTTGCTATGATGATGGTTAACCAACTATTGGCGTGGCTCACGGTCGGCTTATTGATGGTCATCATTGGCCTGGTCTTTTTGTATCAACGGGTTAGTGTTCCCGTGTACCACCATGTTCGTGCTACTTTGAGTGACATAAATACCCGCTTAAATGAGACTTTAAGTGGGATTGAAATCATTCAACAATTTGGACAGCAGAAAAGACTTAGCAGTGAATTTGCCAAAGTTAATCGGCAATATTTTAAGTCGCGAAGTAGGTTAATTATTTTTGATTCATTCTTACTCTATCCCGTGGTGAGTTTAATGTTTATTTTGGCTAAAACCGCCACTTTAGGTTATTTTGGTTGGCAAAGTACTAATTTATCGGTTGCGGCCGGGGTTGTGTATGCATTCATCGCATATCAGCAAAACTTTTTTAATCCACTGACTAGTGTAATGGAGAATTTGGCAACCTTTCAGGAAGGGATAGTTGCAGCGCAACGAATATATGAGTTAATGGATCAGCCGACAAATCAACCCCAGCAAAAAAATCGTGACCTCCAGATTGGTGTTGGTAAGATTGAATTTCGTCATGTTACCTTTGGTTACCAGCCAGGACAACCGGTGTTAAGGGACGTTTCGTTTGTTGTTCACCCGGGTAAAAAAGTCGCCTTAGTTGGTCATACGGGTAGTGGAAAAAGTACGATCGTAAATCTTTTGATGCGGTTTTATGAGTTCCAACAGGGACAAATCTTGATTGATGGGCATGATATTCGCGATTACCCACTGATTGAACTCCGCCGAAAGATTGGTTTAGTAGTTCAAGAGCCAATCATTTTTTATGGGACGATTGCCCATAATATTGCGATGTTTGCGCCTGAAAAATCGTCAGCAGTTCGTCGCGCTGCCGAACAAGTTAATGCTGCGCCCTTTATTGCAGCATTACCCGATGGGTATCAAAC
>CAMXWI010000070.1 GCA_947252915.1 uncultured Lactobacillus sp. | reverse complement strand
ATTCATCTGCAACAATTTATCATCATCTGAAACGTTTCAAAATTGACCAACTCTTTACCGAGGTGGTTGGTTCCGACATGGTTAAAAACTTTAAACCCAATCCAGAAAGTGTTAACCGTGTGGTTCACGACTTCAATCTTAATCGGCAACAAAGTGTTATGATCGGTGATGCCCGTTATGACCTCCAAATGGGTAAGAATGCCGCGGTCAAAACTTGTGGTGCAACGTGGGGTGCCTTTAATATCGACTCCCTTAAGCAGGAACAACCCACTTATTTAATTCATCAACCTCAGCAATTGCTAAAGTTCTAAATTAGTTATTGCGATCTAAATTATTGTTTGTTAAAATCGGAGAAAATAATAAGTAATACATCAGAGGGTTTGTAACCTACAAGCTGGATAAGATGCTGCTGCGGCAGAAATTCTTATCCAGCTTTTTTTCAAGGAGGATTTATCATGAAATTTGTTATTACTTCAGATATTTTCGAACAAGTTCCTGACATGTACGTTGGCGTTGTTGTCGCCCATGGAATTGATAATTCACGGAACTACCCAATTATTGATGAAATGCTAAATAAGTATATGCAATTCGCTCAGAAAAAATTTGCGGATACAAACGTTAAGCAACGACCGGAAATTATCCCATACCGGGAAGCCTTTCGGAAAATTGGTATCAATCCAAACCGGTTCCCTTGCTCAGCTGAAGCACTATTTAAGCGTCTTTCTAAAGGAAAAGATCTGCCGCATATTAACCCCCTTGTGGATTTAAATAACGCGATTTCGCTTAAATACACAGTTCCAATGGGTACCCATACGTTAGATAACGTCACAGAGGATATCATGATGCGGTCCGCTAAAGCTGGTGATCAATTCGTTCCGCTGGGAAAGGATACTGTTGAAACTCCCGATGATGGAGAAGTTGTTTACGCAGTTGGTAACGAAGTCCGGACACGGCGTTGGACCTGGCGACAAAGTGAGTACGGTAAAATTACCGCAGATACTAAGGACGTGTTCTTCCCCATTGACGGATTCATTGATATTAATAAGGAAACGGTGGATCAAGCAAAGGAAGACTTAGTCAACCAACTTCATGAAATTTTTGGTGTTGAAACCCAATCAGGAATTGTGGACCGAACACATCCATCCTTTGAATGGAATTAGCATTTGTCCCACTATGCTGTTCGTTGTATATTAAAAAGGTAATAATATTGGGTGGAGGCCTTTGAAATGATAAAAAACGGATTGCGGCGTTAACGGTTACTGGTTTAGCATTCGCACTAGCTGGTTGTACTCAGCAGAGCTCACCAACCAACAGTGCCAGTTCATCAAGTTTATTAGCAAGTAGTTCCAGCACAAAGATTAGTGAAAACAATTTAACCCCGCAGCAAATGGTAAGTGTTGTTACCACGTATGCCGGAAATAAATTTGGTAATGACTGGGCAACGACCGCTAAGCAAGCTAAAAAGTCAGGATTACAAGTCGATTTATATCCAGCAAGTAACTATCAATTAGCGGATCGCGGTCAAGGAGTAGCTTATAATGTTAAAGCTGATGGGAAGAGTTCTAACCTCGTTTATACGGTTAAGGATAATGATGTCATCATTTATCAAAACGCTAGTAAAAAACACAGTGGTAAAAAGTTAGCCACCGTTAGCCGTTCAGAAATGGTGAAGTACATTAATGATAAGGGACAAGGTGACTTCGTAAATCGACTCGCGCAAAGTGCGCAAGTCAACGATAAGCGCGATTCTACTAGTAACACTACCAGTTCATCATCTTCAAACGATACTGGCAAATATGGTAACGAAGGTCCTGTAACAGTCCCTGCTGACATGCGCGGTACGTGGTATACAGAGGACGGCGATGCATCATCCGTGACCTTCGGTAAGAATACTATTACAATTGACGGTTCAACTACTAAATTATTCAAGCAGGATAGTAGTTTCTTAAGTGACGATAGCCAGACAACAAATCAAGCAACACAAAATGCAACACAACATTGGGGAAGTGGTGCTTTCGTAACAGTTGACGGCCTTCATTATCTAAACATCCGTGGATGGACCCAAACCGCTGGTGATGGTGAATCATTCGCGCTAACCACCGAAAATATTAACGGTAGAAATGTTCAGGTGCTGGTTTCAGCACATGGCGCTGGATTCTGGGCGGACGCTGTTTACTATCGCACTAAAGACTTAGCTCATCAACAAGCAAACCATAAGTACGACGATCTCCGTTATCAGGAAGACGATTAAAATTCAACACTTAATTCTTGACCACTTTCCTATTATTGAAAAGGAAGTGCTCTTTTCTAAGGATCTCATTGGGCATTCGGCGTCACCCTCTTGATGGTTGTTATTCTAATGATTGTTCTTGAGCGATACCTGACCATTAAAATACAAAATTAAAACTAAGCCCCAAATCAAAAATGCTTTGGGGATTTACTTATCCTTAGTTAATCACAGCTAACATAGCTGCACCATACTGATCCAATTTTCGTTGACCAACCCCCGCAACGTCTAACATTTCCGCTGATGATTGTGGTCGTTTTCTGGCCATCTCATGGAGAGTACGATCAGAAAAAATCATAAATGCCGGTACTCCTTGTTCCTGAGCTAACTCCCACCGTTTAACCCGTAATTTAGCAAATAGTTCCCGATCTTCTGGTAATTCATCCGCAATTTGGGTTGCTTTCTGATCCGGTTTCGTTTCTTGACGTCGCTGAACATTTTCGTTGCCATTTAAAACATTCCAGCCACGTTTAGTCACGCCAACTACCGGATACTGACTGCCACGCAGTTCTAAATACCCGGTAGCACACAGGTAGTCAATTAAACTCACTGCTTGTTGTTTAGACAAATCATCCAAAGAATCGTAACTTGATAATTCATTTGCCTGAAGCTGACGCATCCGTTCACTTTGTGAACCAGTCACTACCTGTGCAATCACACCCTTCCCAAAGCGATTATGTAATTCATTGACTGCGGTAATAATCAATTTTGTTTCACGTGTAACATCGATTAGTTTGCGTTGATCTAAACAGTTACTGCAATGGCCACAGGGGTCACAATGTTGACCAAAATATTCGACAATTTCTTGTTGTAAGCACCGTGGTGTGTTCGCATAATCAATCACCGCTTGCAATTTTTGGTATTGAACATCACGATACTCTTCATCGGCTTCTGACATCTCAATAAAGCGCCGATACTGTTGCATATCACCAGCATGAAATAACATTACCGCTTCACTCGGTAAGCCATCTCGCCCTGCACGACCAGCTTCTTGATAATAAGATTCTAGATTTTGCGCACTGGTTGCATGAACCACAAATCGAACATTACTTTTATCAATTCCCATTCCAAAAGCATTGGTTGCGATAATCACCGGAATGCGATCGAATTGGAAGTCATCTTGAATTCGGGCACGAGTTTGATTATCCATTCCTGCATGATATGGTTCAACATTAAACCCACGGGCATTTAAATATTCCGCTAACGCTTCTACTCCCTTGCGCGTATTAGCATAAATAATCCCTGCTTCATCCTGATGATTCTTGAGATATTCTGCAATATACCGTTTGGTGTCAGATTGTGGTTGGACAACCTTAAAACTAATGTTGGGCCGAGTAAAATTCGTCACAATAAAATTATTCGGATCAATTGCTAGCTGTTGACCAATATCCTGTTGAACCCGTGGTGTCGCTGTCGCAGTAAGCGCCAAAGTTACCGGACGCGATTTCAGTCCCGCAATCGCAGTCCGCAGTTGACGATACGCCGGTCGAAAATCATGACCCCATTGCGAAATACAGTGGGCTTCATCAACCGCTACTAAGTTAATATTGAGATAATTAAGTTGGTAACGGAAGTAGTCCATATTTAACCGTTCAGGAGTCACATAGATCAGTTTTAGTTTTCCTTCATATGCTTGACGCAGAATTGGATTAACCTCATTGCGAGGCGTAGTACTATTAATGGCAGCTGCTTCAATCCCATTTTGATGCAGTGCATCAACCTGATCTTTCATTAGCGAAATCAATGGTGAAACGACTATCGTTACCCCTGGATTAAGCAAGGCTGGGATTTGGTAGCACAATGATTTACCACCACCGGTTGGCATCACGGCCAAAGTATTGCGTCCACTCAGAACCGCACTAATCACTTCCCGTTGTCCCGGTCGAAATTCATCGAATCCAAAGACCGTTTTTAAAACTGACTGTGCATTGTTCATGGTGCTGCTCGCTCCTTTAATCATATCCATCATTAGTCATCATCTGAATTATAACCGAGTACTTATGATCGAGCTATCTTCTTCCACAAAAAAAGCTGCCCACCTCTCAGTGGACGGCTTTTCTACGTTAAATTTTATGCCTCTGGTTCATAAACCAAGTGGTCATTAACAAATGACTTAAAGCCTTGTTCGGCCAGTTCACGCCCATAGCCGGAATGCTTAACTCCACCAAATGGTAGTTCAGGCAGCGAAGCCCAACCAGAATTAATCCAACTCATTCCAGTATCAATCTGGGCAGCTACTTTCCGGGCTTCTGAAACGTTCTTGCCAAAGACCGTATTTCCTAAGCCGTAGCTAGAATCATTGGCTAAATCAATTGCTTCTTGAACATCATGGTACTTGTAAACGGACATGACTGGACCAAACATTTCTTGGTCAAAGATCGGATTATCTCGACTAATATCCGTCAAAATCGTTGGCATGAAGAACTGACCAGCTAGGTCAACCGGTTGATTTCCGTAAACCACCTTTGCACCGTTTTCTACTGCCAAATCAACTTGTTTCTGCAGCTTATTCTTCGCCTTTTCTGAATTCATTGGTGCCAAAGTCGTTGCTGGATCCATTGGGTCACCCATCTTGACATTACTAAAGATTTCCGTCGCCCGTTTCAAGAATTCATCATACAGGTTATCAGGAACGATAAACCGCTTGGATGAAGTACATACTTGACCAGCATTGTATAAACGGGCAGCTGGAATAATGGCTGCTAACTTATCCATATCGGCATCTGGAAGAACGATAAAGGCATCATTACCACCTAATTCCATCGTACTCTTCTTTAAATTCTTCGCCGCTTCCGTTGCAACTGCTTGGCCGCCCCGTTCTGAACCGGTTAAGCAAACCCCTTGTACTCGCTTATCAGCAATGATCGCACCAACTTGGTCGTAGTCAATAAACATATTCGTTAAACTACCTTCTGGTGCTCCTGCTTCTTTAACCAAATCTGCAAATGCTTGAGCTGAAGTTGGGCAATTAGAAGCGTCTTTCAAAATCATTGGATTCCCTGCCAAGAAATTCGGAATGAATACCCGCGCAATTTGGTAGAATGGGAAGTTCCATGGCTCTACCGCCATCAAAACCCCGGTTGCCTGATGTAACACATACGCATTCCCTGATTCTGTATAAATC
>CAMXWI010000069.1 GCA_947252915.1 uncultured Lactobacillus sp. | reverse complement strand
GCAGACAAATAGAGCCGTTGAATAATCCGAGGTAAGTTCCCATATGCTTGCCAGATAATGCATTCGTGACGATGGTCAGTGGGTAGGTATTCATGCCGGCCCAGGCAATGCCGACTAAGGTGTACGAAATAATTAACGTCCACTTGTCATGGATATAGAAAACAGAGATAAACCCGATGGCCCCGAGTAAAAGACTACCAGCATACCCTAATTTGTGATACTTGTTTGGCACCTTAGCTAAGATGTATGACCAAATCACGGCAGCGATGGATTGAACGGCCGCCAAAACCCCATACCAGTTACCAGCATCTTGATAACCAACGCTTGAAGCATTCGTCGTTCCCCAAACGTTACTTGCAATGGCTCCCGCTGAGTAAGTCCACAGGTATTGGAAAGCAAACCAGCAGAAGAATTGAACTAGGGTTACCGTCCAGAAAACCTTTGGTGCATGCCTTAGCAGCGCCAACCAGTTACCGCCTTCTTTGTTATCCGCTTCGGAAATGCCGTGATACTTAGCATAAGTTGCAGGATCATATTCATGAACTCGGAAAATCGTGAAGAGACTCGTAATTACCAGCAAAGCAGCACCCACGTAGAAGGAAATAATAACTGATTGTGGTACCACACCCTTCGGTGCTTTATTCGCAACCCCCAACAAGGTTAATAGGAATGGGAAGATTGCTGCCAGCACCGCTCCGGTGTTTGACAAGAAGCTTTGCACTCCGTAGGCATAGCTCTTTTGATCATCATTTACCATGTCACCAACCATCATCTTGAATGGCTGCATTGCAACATTGGAAGATAAATCAAGAAAGGCAACCGTAATTGCCCCAAACCAAAGTGCGGCCAGTGAACCATACCCAAAGCCAAAGCTGCCTGAGTTAGGCAACAGGAGCATCACAATCACCGCCACAATTGTTCCTAACAACAAGTAAGGAAGCCGCCGACCGCCTAATTTAGGTGCCCAGGTTCGATCAGAATAATAACCAATAATTGGTTGAACGATCAATCCAGCCAACGGTGGCAAAATGAAAAACCAACCAAGGTTATTTGGATCAGCACCAATGGTTTGGAAAATTCGACTCATTTGCGAACTTTGCAGGGTAAATGCCGTTTGCACACCCAAAAAGCCAAAGTTGATCATCCAAATCATGCTACTGGAGAGCCTTGGCAAACCAGCAGTTTGTGAATTCTCTTGACTCATAACAAACACTCCTTAAAAATCCGCGTTTTTTGAAAGCGCTTTTACATTACGCCTAATAATATACCAGACATTATTTTTTATTGCAACCGTTTGCACAAAATTTAAAATAAAAAATCCAGCTAACCTGGATTACATGCATTAGCACTCCTGTTAACTGGATTTAGCTGACTTGGTAAGGTACATAAATATGGTGGTGACGCGGATTAAACAATAGCTTCACGGCTTCTGCCCCTAACTTCTGTGGTTGCAGATCAATTACACTTTGATCGCTAAAGACGACTTTAATCCATTGACTGTTATTAAAACAGGCCACCGGTAGTTCGGTCTCTTTTAACTGACGGGCATAGCGCAGGTAAATCACGTCATCCGCAAAAACTAGTCCATCTGCTGCTGGGTGACTAGCTAGCCATTTCATTAAATCATCTTTTGGTGAGAGCTGAACCACCATTGGTGGTAAGGACTTGCCTTGCATCGCTTGTTCATAGCCCTTTCGTCGATCAGTTTCAAAGGAATGGTCAGTTGTAGATTGAACAAACACGGGGCGGTGTAACTTGTGCAGTGTACACAATCGTTGGGTGGCTGCCTCACCGACCGCAACGTTATCGTTATCAACAAAGCGGTCCAAGGCATTATACGGATGACCCACAATGACATATGACAATTGATGCTGACGTAGGTAATCCACAACAGGGTCATCCTTTTGAGAATACAGGAGGACAAATTTATGAACTTTGGCTTGCTGAGCCATTGCTTCAACCTGACGAACTAAATCTGCTTGGTTCGTCCCCATCGCCACCATCATTTCATAATTTTTACGTCGAATCGCCTTACCAATTCCCCACATAATTTCAATATGAAATGGGTTGGCGGGTTGGGTCGTCTTTGCATCTGGAATTGGGAAAACCACCCCAATAATATTAGCTTCCCCACGACTTAAATTCCGGGCCGAAAAATTAGGCCGATAGCCTAATTCACGGGCGATTTGTTTAACATGCTGACGAGTTTTACTGCTAATCCGGGGATTATCATTTAATGCGCGTGACGCTGTCGATGTTGAAACACCGGCCTTAGCAGCAATTGTTCTAATCGTAACCAACCTATTTTCCTCCACAAACGTAATAATATTATTTTAACAAAAAAAGCAGGCAATGACTGACCATTTTTAGGTCACCATCGCCTGTAATAACTTTATTGATATAAATTACGCCGTTGCTGTTCCGCGGCATCTTGTGACTCACGATTTTTATACGCCACATGGGCAACTAAACCAAAATCACCGTCCGTCAAGATAGTGGTTCCCCGCCGCCCTGGAATCTTATGTGGCCCGCCAGTAACAAAGACGTTCGCTAAATATAGGCGGTACTTTTCATGAGCCGCGTGGACATCAGTCAAGCCGACCTTTGTAATGTGACCAACCCTTACTCGTTCCATTTGGTTCAAACCGGCATAAATTTCCAAGCGGTGTCCAAATTCATCATTGACTAAATCAAAGTATGGTGGTGATCATTCAGCGCATTTACTGGCTGGTGAGTCTGATTGTATTCATCGATAATTGCCGACGCATCCTTACCGTTATAATCAGCCGTAAAGATCCCTTCTTCAACTAACTGATCTACTAAATGACGTAGGTTATACTGCTCCTCACGATCAATCGATACGTCTGCGCTAATCAGATTACTATCAGTAAAGTAGCCATTTGCTTGGTTACTAATCATGGCCGCTGCCCGATCAGCCCGCGTTTGTCCACGATTCTCATTACTCTGGTCATAACCCGTAATTTTAACCAACCACGGTGATAAGACGTCAAATCGCGAAGTACGGTTTAGAAAATAATAAACCGCATTCAGGTAAACATAGTAGGTAATGGCAATCACTGCTAGACAGTACAGTAACCCCCGCATCCAAGCGTGGTTAACAAGTAACCGGTAGGTGACATAGATTAGGTAAAAATCACCTAGGAGGGCAACTACTGTATAGATTTTATTTTTCAACTTGGTATTGATATTAAAGTAACCAAGCGAGTGGTTAATCATATCAAGGAAACTAAACATGCGTTACCCTCCTTAGTTATTACTTTCTGTTCCACCAGTCGCATTAGTTTGGGTATTATTGGTACTACCATTAGTGCCATTATTAGTAGTGGTGGTATTTTCGTTGGTGGAATTCGACTTATTCGTTGTGGTTTCGTTTTGACCAGTCGTCCCGGTATTATTATTCGTTGTTGTGCTAGATTGACTCTGGCGTGTTACTGATGATGACGACGATTGATCATCGCGGTCACGATCATCACTATTACTGTTGCGGTTACTATCATCACGGCGCTGCTGATCATCAGGGGTCCGACGATCAGTCCGCGTATTAGTTACTTTGGCCCCTTCATTCGTATGGGTGGTTTTGTTAACCACCACGTTCGTTGCACCTAATGCTAACACTAATGACACTAGCGCAAATGGGGTAACAAATGGTGGTGTTTTTAACATATTCGACGCTCCTTTTAGTACCCAATTATAATCAACTTTCCCCTTGATGAATGTTAAGGATCTTCTAAGATTTTCGCTTTAACTTTCGCTGACATTCTGCGCAATAGCCATACAGTTCAAAACTATGACCAGTAATCTTAGCTCCCGGTAGCTGAACTTGATAGGCAGCATAGTTAAAATTAGGCATTTTGATTTCTTGCACTTTGCCACAGTTTTGGCAAATAAAGTGGTGATGATGGTGCGGATCACATTCTAATTTGACCATCAAACCATTCGTGCCCTGCTTAGTTTCCACTAACTTAAGATCTTTAAATTCCTGTAAATTACGGTAGATTGTGTCATGACTAATACTTGGGTATTGTTGACGCATTTGAAGGTCAACTTCCGTAATATCAACGTACCGTTCTAAGAAAGAATCCAAAATATTAATCAAAGATTCTCGTTGCTTAGTCCAACGTAATCCCTGCTGTTTAATTAACTGTTTGGCATGTCTTAAATTTTCCGTCATCTTATTTACTCCCTATTTCTGACGAAGAATCCGGTCCAATTTAGCAGTTGTTTCTTTCCACCGGTCATTCACAATCACGTGAGCCTTCCCCCTCAGTTCTGGCGGTAAAGTCAGGTCGCGTTCATATTCGGCACTATTTAACCGAGAAGTAATCGCCTTTTTCAGATCGCCCCGTGCTTTGAGCCGTTCAGCCAGTTTTTTTAGATGGGAAACCGTCAGAAAAATAATGACTGCTTGATCGCCAAGTTTTTCTTTATAGGTAATCGCACCCTTGGTATCCAACACAATGACATCAAATTGATGATTTTGCCACCCCTGCTTTAACCCTTCTAATGAAGAACCATACCAATGGTGGTCATATTCAACCTTCTCCAATAAATGTAATTTTTGCATTGAATCACGATTCTCAAAATAGTAATCAATCCCATTTTGTTCATTAGACCGCGGTGTTCGAGTCGTATGGGTGATCACCTTAAACATGTCATACTTTTTCTTTAAATAACGGTCAACCGTTGTCTTTCCCGACCCCGTTGCACCGGTAATGACAAATACTTTTTTCTTTTCCATTAGCTCTGCTGATTAACTAGGTGGGCGTGAACCTTATCTAAAAGTTCTTTGAGGTTACTATAGGTTAGTCGTTGCCGGGCTGCATCATAGTTGAACCAGCCCGCATCCTTAATTTCTGCAGCCTGAAGGTCCAGTGCTTCTGGTTCTGGAAGGGCTGCAGTATAAAGGGTCATTTGCTTCCGGTTACCATTTGGCAAATCATATTCTGTATACACATGAAAGCTTGTATCAATCGGTAAATCTAGCGAAGTTTCTTCTTTGATTTCCCGGTGGGCAGTTGCTTCCAAGGTTTCGTTCACCTCAACATGGCCCTTCGGAAAGCCCCAAAAGTTTCCCTTATTTGTACTTTCCAGTAATAGGTATTGCAGTTCACCATTGTTCCGTCGGTAAACGACTGCTCCAGCAGTCACTTCAATTGCCATTCTGAACACCCCTTAATGATTTTTTAATTGACTTTTAATATTAACTGACTTTATCATAGTCCTAATATGGAATCTATATTATAGAACATTATAACAAAGGTGGTTAGTGATTATGCACTTAAAGATTTTCAGAAAGGAAAGTCTTTCAAATTACTTAGGAGCCGACCAGCACTTCGTTAAATCGCTCTCCGCTTTTGATTTAATGACAATGGGTGTTGGCGCGGTCATTGGAACCGGGATCTTTATCCTGCCAGGGACGGTGGCGGCCAACGCTGCTGGACCCGGCGTCATTATTTCATTTCTGTTAGCCGCAATTGTCTGTGCGCTTGCGGCAATGTGTTATGC
>CAMXWI010000068.1 GCA_947252915.1 uncultured Lactobacillus sp. | reverse complement strand
AGATCCTCGCAACCGTCTCGTGGGCTCGGAGATGTGTATAAGAGACAGTTCATGATGTAATAAAAGTGAGACAGCAGCTAGACTCGCGCCTAGGGTCAAAGATCCCATATCACCCATGTAAATTTGAGCAGGTTTATGATTGAATGGGAAGAAGCCAATCAATGCACCAATAATCGTCAAGCAAAAGACTGCAACCTCAGTTTGTTTTTGAAACAAAGCAATGACAAAGTAAGCACCAAATGAAATAACCGCCAATCCGGTAACCAAGCCATCCAATCCATCAGTTAGGTTAACTGCATTCGAAAAGCCAACCATCCAAAAAATAATGAATAAGGCGTAGATCCACCCAATAGAGCTTGTTCCAAAGCCCATTTGGAAGTTTTCATGTTGATAAATGACTGCAAACACCATGGCAGCAATTACCTGACATAAAAATTTTTTCCAAGGTTTAAAGCCTTCATTTTGGTGGTGAAAAATCTTAATACTATCATCCCACATTCCAATGAGACCGTACACCACGAGCGTAAACAACAAAGCCCACATAGTGTTGGTTAAAAGGAATCTATTAAAAATGGCCACCAGTAAAATGGCAATCACCGTTGCCGCAATAAATAGAATTCCGCCCATAGTCGGTGTACCGGCTTTTTTGGCGTGCCAGGTTGGGCCAATCTCACGGATCTGCTGCCCCTCCTTTTTCGCCCGGAAATAGCGAATCAAGTAAGGCATTAATAGATACGTTAATCCTCCAGCAATCACCAATGAGATGAGGCCACTCAATAAAATTTTGCTCATCATTATCTTCCTCCGAATCTTTTCTATTTCTCTTCAAACTTAACGGTTAATTGTTGACCAGATTTAACCGTTTGATTTTCTTTGATGCTTTGATCAGTTACAAACCCGCTCCCGGAGGAGTCAACTTGTAAATTCAACAACTGGGCCAGCTGACTCACGTCAGATTGGCTCCAGCCATTAATATTTGGCATCTTAATCTTGCCACTGGTTACTAAGATAATGCGATTATTAATCACAACTCCGTTTCCTGGAGACAGCGATTGTTGCTGAATCTTCTTTCCATCACCAATTACTGTCACTTGAAGATGGTCTTTCGTAAGGATATCTTGTGCATCCTTGACATCCTTACCGACAACATTAACAACCTTCACAACTCCTTGTTTTTTAGTTTGTTTGCTCTTTTGCTTATCCAGTAATGTTTTGATTAACGGTGTTGTAATTGACGCCATGGTCTTTTCTGCAGGACCGTTTGTCGACGTTGGCTTCCGCATTGTGATATACAGAATATACTTAGGGTTTTTAGCTGGCGCGAACCCGACAAACGAATAAATGTAATTATTCGAGCCTTGCTCATAACCATTAGCACTACCAATTTGAGCAGTTCCAGTTTTTCCAGCAATCCGGTAACCCTTAACTTTATATAGTTGCCCAGTGCCGACTTTATCGTAAATAACCCCCTGCATATACTTACGAGTCTCTTTAGCAGCAGAACTACTGATTGGTTTACCGACTTGCTTTGGCTTAACTGTCTTAATAGTTTTTCCCTTACTATTAGTTACCCGTTTTACAATATATGGTCGCATCATCTTACCGTTATTAGCAACGGCCGTAAAAGCCTGCATCATCTGCATCGTATTGACGGTAATTCCCTGGCCAAATGAAGTATTGGCTTGTTCGAGCGCTCCTTTAAAGGTTGTCGTTCCGGAGGATTCACCAGACATTCCGTAAACTTTAGTGGGCTTTAAAAAGCCAAATCGTTTTAAATATTTCATCCAAGTAGATGCCCCCATATTTTGCTCAATATGGGCAAATCCAACGTTACTGGACCGGTAGAAGGCTTCACGAAAAGTGATATTACCCCAACCACTCGTATTCCAGTCCGTAATTTTACCGCCACCCATTTCCCAAGTTCCGGATTTATAGGTTGCATTGGGGTTAAAGTTACCAGAATTAATAGCTGATGCTAGTGCAATGACCTTCATTGTTGAACCAGGTTCGTATGTATCTTGAATTAAGGCATTCGTCCACGCAGGTTTCTCTGAAGTCATCGTTGGACGCTGCGTGGCTGCAATAATTTTACCGGTCTTAGCTTCCATCACCACCGCAGTCATTGCAGAAGGCTTAGCAGACTTATCGGCACTATTAACTAAATTTTCTAGTTGATGTTGAACGGCATTATTCAGGGTTAAATGAATATTATCACCATTTTTTACTGCATGCCCCTTTTGCGGCGAATCTGATAATTGATATCCATAAACATCATTTTCTGATTTCTTTAACCCATCGCGGCCACGTAACTGCTTGTCAAAATACTGTTCCAAACCAATCTGGCCAACTAATTTAGACTGACCCGTTTTACTATTGGTCTTAACCGCTGTTGAACCTAATAACTGCCGAGCAAATTCACCTTCAGGATATTGGCGTGCCGGAGTTTTAGTAAAATTAATTCCTGTTAAATGACGGGCTTTAATCTCCTCCATTTTGCTGACTGAAATGTTTGATCCGGCAGTCCCAAATTGGACTTGGTAAAGTTTTTTCTTTGGCGTCAATGCCTTATAGATTTTCTCTTCTGATATGCCTAGGTACTCTGCCAAAACCTTTGCAGTTCTTTTTTTGTTGGTGACATATAGTGGTTTGCCACTCATAGTCTTTTGATTCTTATCAAGTACTGCATAGACCGTATACTTACTTGTATTACGTGCTAAAAGATTTCCTTGATCATCGTAAATGTTTCCCCGCTGGGCTGTAATAATCCGTGAATGTGTGTAACGTTGTACAGCAGCCGTTGATAAGTCATGATTTTTAACATCCTTAAATATTGAAATATATGCAAAACGAACGATAAATAATAAAAAGATCGCAGCGGTAACCAAACACAGCCATTTACCGAACTGCTTATGGTTTCGTTGTCCTTTATTATTCATCGTTCGCTTTTTTTGATCAGGAGATTTCATTATTTATTAACGTTCCTTACATTAGTATTTGAATCATTTAGATTATACTTAGCGGCAATTTTTTGCAAGTTACTTTGACTGGTCAAATCACCGATTTCCTGTTGTTGACTAATGTTGGAATTATTGACTTTGCTAATTTGAGTTTGAATATTTTGCAAGTGGCGTTGTGAATTATTAACACTAATTTTAGCCGAAATTAATGAAATCATCATTGCACAAATAACTAATGCACAGCAACCCGTCAATAAATATTCAAATTTAGAAATCGCCACTGGTTGGTATTGTGGTTGAGCAGCTTGCTGGGGTTGTTGAAGCGGCTGTGTTTCAGTTAATTTTTTGGCAACATTCGTATTAAAATCCATTTTGTCCACTATCCTTCAATCTATTTCACTTTTTCAATTACTCGTAAATGTGCACTATGTGCCCGATGGTTACTTGCCAATTCTTGTGGTGACGGCTCAATTGCCTTTCGATTAACCAGTTTAAAGTCAGGCTGTTGTTCCTTAGGAATAACAGGCAAGCCTGCCGGAACATCTTTAAGGGTTATTCGTTCACGAAACATCGTCTTTACTAACCGATCCTCCAGAGACTGGAAAGTAATGACACTAATTCGTCCACCAACATTGAGCATTTCAAAGGCCTGTTCTAATGAAGCTTCCAAAACACCCAGTTCATTGTTCACCGAAATCCGAATGGCCTGAAAAGTCTTTTTGGCGGGATGACCGCCGTGGCGTCGTGCCCGCGCCGGAATGGCTTCTTTAATCACATCCACTAGTTCAAAGGTGGTAGTGATCGGTTGTTTCTCACGATGTCGTTCAATTGCCCGTGCAATTGACTTGGCAAATTTTTCTTCCCCATAACGATACAAAATCTTTACTAACCGGTCATAGGGCCATTGATTCACAACTTCATACGCTGATAAGGATTGCTCCTGATTCATCCGCATGTCTAACTTAGCATCATATTGATAACTAAACCCCCGTTGTCTATCATCAAACTGCGGTGATGAAACGCCGAGATCATAGACAATTCCATCTACTTTAGTAACCCCCAGTTTACTCAAGTCAACTTGCAAATTTTTAAAGTTATCCTTGATAAAGGTTACTTGATGGCGTGCAAGATAATCTGCTAAATGCTCCTGATTGTATTCGATGGCTGTTCGATCTTGATCAAAAGCATATAGGTGACCACCATGCAATTTGGATAAAATCAGGCCGCTGTGGCCACCACCACCCAATGTTGCATCTACATATTGACCATCTGGCTGCACATTTAAACCAGCAACTGCTTCATGAAGGAGTACGGTAACATGATCAAATTCCATCCGACTTGTTCCCTCCTTCTAGAAATCAAAATCAATATCTTCAGCCACCTCGTCAAAGTCTTCCGCTGCTTGGTCACTATATTGTTGCCAAGCATCTTCATCCCAGATTTCAAAATGGGACGACACACCGACTACTACACACTTTTTACTAATGTTGGCATAGTTAATCAGAGTTTTAGATAAGTTAACCCGTCCTTGACGATCAAATTCACACTCAATTGCCGCTGAATAAATCAAACGAACAAATTGTCGAACATTCTTTTTCGTCATCGGCAGCTTTTCTAATTGCTGCTTTAGTTGGTCCCATTCATTCATGGAGTAACCAGATAAACACTTGTCCATCCCCCGAGTAATGACGAACCGTTCTCCAAGTTGAGAACGAAACTTAGCAGGAATGATTAGTCTGCCCTTATTATCAATCGAGTGATTAAATTCACCCATAAACATGACTAATCCCCCCTTTGCTAATTACAGATTTTAGTTTACCACAATCCCCCACTATCCACCACATTCATCCCCAAATTACCCCATTTAAATCAAAAAAGGCATCATCCAAAATGGATGACGCCTTGAAACGATGGTAAGACAGCCTTTTATGGTGTGGGGAGTTGATAACAAAAAATTGATATAACATATGAAATAACCATCAGTAAACAGCTTAAATTCCAAAAACTTGGCCAAAAAATCCGGTATAAAAACTCATGTTGCCCAATTAGCTGTTTCAGCACTAAAATGATTCCGAGGCTAGCTATGATGATAATTGGATAAGCAATATAGTAATATCCTAAATTCCACCAGGTTAGGACTAAAAAAAGAATTGCCCAAATACTTGGGTGGTGAATCCTGGCTTGTGACCGATTTTTGGCACTCACGAACACCATAAAAAACATTTTTTCAACAAACCAGTAGCAAATAATTATTAATATTTCAATCAGAACCCGCTGATAATTCAATTTTGTAATTCCCTTTCCTCAATTTATTACTCAACAATATTACCATATCTTCACTTGAATGATTTGAATTTCATCGTCAGATTGATTAAACTGTAAGCTAACATAACATTAATAAGGACTGAATGTGATGCAAAAAAAGAAGAAATCAACTTTTCAAAAGATTACAATGGTCGCTGTTTGGCTGATGCTAATTGCAATGCTGGGATCATTAATTTTAGGAGCAGTGGCTTCACTAAACTTAATTTAAAAAAATTGCGCGCTTTAACGGCGCGCTTTTTTTATTCATCATCTTTTTGCTTATAGACTTCACGTGGTTTGGATC